>NZ_JAKJSN010000029.1:0-79881 GCF_050337005.1 Photobacterium japonica
GAAGATCCCCCTCTTCTTTGGTCCGTAGACGTTATGCGGTATTAGCCATCGTTTCCAATGGTTATCCCCCACACTAAGGCATGTTCCCAGGCATTACTCACCCGTCCGCCGCTCGTCAGCAAAAGAAGCAAGCTTCTTTCCTGTTACCGCTCGACTTGCATGTGTTAGGCCTGCCGCCAGCGTTCAATCTGAGCCATGATCAAACTCTTCAATTAAAAGTGTTTGCTGCTATAAATAGCGRCTCAATGAAAAACTGTTTTTGTTCATTACCGAAGTAACGAACGAATTGACTGTGCCAAATCATAAGTAAACTTATCATTTGTATTGGTCACTCAGTATCATTGATAATTCTTTTGTTGACTATCATTTCACGAGTGCCCACACAGATTGCATGGTCAAATTGTTAAAGAACAATACTGAGTTACGTCACCGGCTAGCGCCGCTGTCCGTGTCAGTGAGGTCGCATTATAGAGTGTTCGATCACATTGGCAAGGGGCGTTTCAAAAAAACTTCAGATTTCACGTTCGAGTGTGCAATTATCGAACAAAGCCTGTTTTTTATGATGTTAATGCCATCAATAGTGGGCTTCTTATACAGACTTGATTTCTCTTTTTAAGGCATGACTCCATGAATACGCATCTTCGTCCCTATAAAGGAACCTTTCCCATTCTCGCGGCGACGGCTTATGTTGACCCCGCGGCAGTACTCATTGGTGACATCACCTTAGCGGAAGATACCAGTATATGGCCGCTGGTCGCCGCACGCGGTGATGTGAATACGATATCCATTGGTGCCCGTAGCAACATTCAAGATGGCAGCGTCTTACACGTCAGCCGCCCTACGGACGATAATCTACACGGTTATCCTTTATTGATTGGTGAAGACGTGACGGTCGGTCATAAGGCGATGCTGCATGGCTGCCAAATTGGCGATCGTGTATTAGTCGGTATGGGCGCCATCATTTTAGACGGGGCTATCGTCGAGTCTAACGTCATTATCGGGGCAGGTAGCTTAGTCCCACCCAACAAACGATTGGAGAGTGGCTACCTCTACATAGGCAGCCCAATAAAAAAAGCGCGTCCCTTAACCGAGAAGGAGCGCGCTTTTCTACCTCGTTCAGCGGCGAACTATGTCTTGCTTAAAAACACGTATGCTGACGAACGTAATCACCGTTAGCGTTACCCTATCTCGATATCGCCGTCTTGATTGAACGCTTCGTCTTCAATCAAGGCTTCTGCGTCTTCTTCCAAATCGAAACGGCATTCACCAAAGGCCGCTAATATTGCGACCTCTGTTGGCAATGTACGTTGGGTAAATTGCTCTAACCAAGTACGGGTCACCCAGCACGTAATTAACTGTCCGCCTTGCAGGGCAGGGAAGCTCACGGCTTGACGCGTCTCATCCCATGTTTGGCGATCATCAAATAGAATATTTTGGTTCATACTTCTCTTCTTCTATATAGAGGCCGCTTTAGCACAGTGTGATTTAACACTGTAATGTACGGCGCAATTCACGCTGGACTTGTCGGGCTCCCGGACGGATCCCCCGCCATAACATGAAACTTTCAGCAGCCTGACCAACCAGCATCCCTAAGCCGTCCATCACCACCCGGGCGCCCATATCTCGGGCCCATTGATTGAAGGTTGTCGTCCCCGAACCATACACCATGTCATAACACACGGTTTCTGGCTGGATCAGGCTCGCGGGAATGCCCGGTAATTGCTGGCTCAAACTGGCAGAGGTAGAATTGATGATAATGTCAAAACGCTCTCCCTCTAACTGATCCAACGTCAGTGCAGTCACGCTGCCGTGCTGCGCAAACGTCGAAGCCAGTTGCTCTGCTTTTTCAGCGGTACGATTAGCAATGATCAAACCAGCAGGTTGCTGTGCCAACAAAGGCAAAATCACCCCACGTGCCGCACCACCCGCACCAATTAATAGAATACGTTTTCCCGCCAGTGGTAACGCATGCTGCAATAAGTCTTGTACGAGACCTTCACCGTCGGTGTTATCCCCGAGGATCTCGCCATCATCCAGCTTTTTTAAGGTGTTCACTGCCCCAGCCAAACGAGCGCGATCTGTCAGCCTATCGGCATAAGCAAAAGCCTGCTCTTTAAAGGGCACGGTAATGTTGCACCCGCGACCGCCTGCAGCAAAGAAGTGATCGGCCGCCGCCGTGAACCCATCCAATGCCACCCACTGCGCTTGGTATGTCATGCTTTGAGCGGTTTGGCGCGCAAATAGGGTATGAATAAACGGAGATTTACTTTGATCGATCGGGTTACCAAAGACGACATACTTATCCATGCAACATTTTCCTTTTATTTTCGGCGGGCGACCCAATGAGTGACGCCGCATACCAATCCACCCAACAGTGTGCCGACAACTCAACACACCGTGTTTTTTCTACCACTCACGCGGTGTCAGATACTCATCATAGAGTGCGGCTTCAGCCGATCCTGGGACTGGCGTGTACGCATATTCCCAACGGGCGAGGGGAGGCATCGACATTAAAATTGACTCGGTGCGTCCACCGCTTTGCAAACCAAACAAGGTACCGCGATCGTACACCAAGTTAAATTCCACATACCGACCACGACGATACAACTGGAATTCACGTTCACGTTCACCGTAGGGCAGGGCATGGCGCTGTGCGACGATAGGTAAATACGCATCAAGATAACCGTTCCCTACCGCTTGCATATACGCAAAGCTCTTCTCAAAGCCCCATTTATTCAGATCATCAAAAAAGAGCCCACCCACACCACGGGTTTCATCGCGATGAGGCAAATAGAAGTATTTATCGCACCACGCTTTGTGATCGGCATAGACCGTGTCACCAAACGGCGCACACAAAGCTTTGGCTGTATCATGCCAATGCTGGCAGTCTGCCTCAAACGGATAAAACGGCGTCAAATCAAACCCACCGCCAAACCACCATACCGGCGCTTCGCCGTCTTTCTCGGCAATAAAGAAGCGCACATTGGCATGTGAGGTCGGCACATAGGGGTTATTGGGGTGCACCACCAGCGAGACGCCCATGGCTTCAAAACGACGTCCCGCCAACTCCGGACGGTGTGCCGTCGCAGAGGCGGGCATCTGCGCGCCAAAGACATGAGAGAAATTCACCCCCGCCTGCTCAAACACCTGCCCCTGACGCAACACGCGGCTGCGGCCACCGCCGCCCGCTTCACGCTGCCATTCATCTTGCTCAAAGGTTGCCCCTCCATCTTGACAGGTTAAGGCCTCACAGATCCTGTCTTGAAGATCGAGTAAGAACGCCTTTACGGCCGCTTTATCCACTGCCTGCATGCTGTTTATCCTTGTCGGAAGACATTTCCGGTTTGCGCATCCCGGATCTCAGACGGGTTATCCCGCCCCCCTGTTGCTCCGTGTAAAACGGCCGCCAAGTGGTCACCTAACTGCTCCGTCACTTCGGCAACGGTACGACCCGGCTCTAGCCCCGTCAAATTGGCACTGGTTGAGGTGATCGGCTTGCCGAACGCCAAGCATAAAGCCTGTACCTGAGGGTGATCCGTCACACGCACCGCAATGGTGTCAAACTGACCAGTTAAAAACGCGGGCACCTGTGGCTGCGTCGGCATCACCCATGTAACCGGTCCAGGCCAAGAGGCAAAAATACGCGCTTTTTGCGCTTCACTTAATTGGCTGTCATCCACATACGCGGCCAATTGGGCGTAATTGGCGGCAATCAAGATCAGGCCCTTCTCAATCGGACGCTGCTTCAATGCCAACAGTTTCTGTACTGCCTGCTCACTATCAGGATCACACCCCACCCCAAACACCGCTTCGGTTGGGTAGGCAATGACCTCTTCCTGCTGCAAAGCAGCAACCACTTGATTCAGGTTATCCACGTATTCCTCGTTGAGTGCTTTGGCCGCAGCCTTTTTTAACCTTCTTGTTACCTATCTTACCGACTCCTTTGTCACAACTCCATGCTCGTTATGGTTTGTTTCAATTTCACCGACGCAAACGTTTTCCTTCACATATTTTCACCGTATAATGCGACAACACGCAGTAGTACTCTCAACGTTTAGTTACCCCAAAGGAGATCGGGATGAAAGTGGGAATCATCATGGGCTCGAAGTCTGACTGGCCAACCATGCAGCATGCTGCCGAGATGTTAGATCGTTTCAATGTCGCATACGAAACCAAGGTGGTTTCAGCTCACCGGACTCCACACCTGCTGGCGGAATACGCGGAAAGCGCGCAAGCACGCGGCATCAAAGTGATCATCGCAGGGGCGGGCGGGGCGGCTCACCTGCCGGGCATGACCGCGGCCTATACTTGCTTACCTGTACTTGGGGTACCAGTACAATCTCGCGCCTTAAAAGGCATGGACTCCCTGCTATCTATCGTACAGATGCCAAAAGGTATTGCCGTCGGTACGCTTGCTATAGGGGAAGCCGGTGCAGCAAATGCTGGCCTGCTTGCCGCACAAATCATCGGGACACAAGATGACACCGTGCAGGCGGCCATTCATGCCTTCCGCCAAGCACAAACCGATACCGTGCTAAGCAACCCCAATCCGGCAGAGGACACAGAATGAAAGTCTTAGTTCTGGGTGCAGGGCAGCTGGCACGGATGATGTCACTGGCCGGTGCGCCGCTCAATATTGAGGTGTTTGCTTACGACATTGCGACCGGTAATGTCGTGCATCCCTTAACCCAGCAAGTCAGACTAAAAGGACTCGATACCGCCATGACTTACGCCGATGTCATCACGGCCGAGTTTGAGCATGTTCCTCATGACGTCTTAGCGATTTGCGAACAGAGTAAGAAATTTCTACCGACCACTGCGGCCATTAAAGCGGGTGGGGATCGTCGCTTAGAAAAAGCCTTGCTGGATCAGGCTGGCGTTCGCAATGCCCGCTATCACACCATTACCAGCCGTGCCGATCTCGATACCGCCATCGATCACATCGGACTGCCGATGGTATTGAAAAGCGCGCTGGGTGGTTATGACGGCAAAGGGCAGTGGCGTCTGAAACACCTTGAAGACGTTGAGGGGATCTGGGCGGAAATGGCCGACTTTATGGCACAAACGGACAATCAAGCCATTGTGGCCGAAGAGTTTGTGCCGTTTGATCGTGAAGTATCCTTGATTGGCGTACGAGGCAAAGACGGCAGTGTGGCCATCTACCCACTGACGGAAAATGTGCACACCCAAGGGGTATTAAGCCTGTCGACGGCGCTCACCAACAACGAAACCTTGCAAGCGCAAGCTGAATCAATGTTCCACGCCTTGGCAACCTCGCTCGATTATGTCGGCGTATTAGCCATTGAATTTTTTGATGTGGGCGGGCAACTGCTGGTCAATGAAATCGCTCCACGCGTCCATAACTCCGGCCATTGGACCCAACAAGGCGCTGAAACCTGCCAGTTTGAAAATCACCTTCGTGCGGTGACCGATTTACCGCTCGGCAGCACAGCACTGATCCGCCCAACGGCGATGATCAATATCTTGGGTGAAGATAGCGTGTCACCCGCCATCTTGGCCGATGCGCATTGTCACGTACACTGGTATGGAAAAGAAAAACGCCCCGGTCGCAAAATGGGGCACATTAACGTGTGTGCAGCCACACCTGCCGCGTTGCAAGATGCCCTGCGAGACGTCGCCCAACATTTGGATCCCATCGCGTTTCCCGCCCTTGAGCGCGCTTAATCCCACACGCTAAAACGCTCTAAAACGAAAAAAGCCAGCAATCGCTGGCTTTTTTGTGTGTGGTGCGAATTGGGTCGTGGATCTCTGACGTGGACGTTCTACTCTGCCTCGGCAGTATCCTGATAAGCGTGACAACGGCGATCCGCACACTGCAAGCGGAGACCACTCGCCAGTTTCTTTTCGAGCAACAGTGGAAAACCGCACTGCTGACACTGGCCAGCGACAGGCTTCATATTGACGGCAAACCGGCACCCTGGGTAACTGTCACACGCATAGAACACCTTGCCGTAACGCGATTTACGCTCAATCAAATGCCCTTTGCCACACTCCGGACAAGCCAATTGTGTCGCTGCCGATTTTTTCTCTGGCGACGCGATATAGTGGCATGTCGGGTAGCTATGACAGCCGATAAACATGCCATAACGGCCTTGGCGTAAAACCAACTCATCCCCGCAATCCGGACACGCCGTGGCCAGATGCTTCACGATATGGCCATCGTTTTGATGGAGAGGTTTGATATACGCGCAGTCAGGATAACCACTGCAACCCAAAAACGGACCGTGCTTACCATGACGCATCACCAATGCTTGCTGACATTGCGGACATGTTTGTCCATGTTCCAATGCTTGCTCATGGGCGGAAAATAATTGCGGGTTAATTTTACCTGACATACGACTCGACTATCTTAGGGTGTCTCGCCACCCATCAATGGATATGGCCATCTTCCATGCCATACAGCAGCTCTTCCATCTGGCTGTATTCACTTTCATTGCCTGGCGCATTGAACAGCACCATCAAAATGATCCACTTGAGATCATCTAAACAGAAATCGTTCGCTTCAAGTTCCATTACGCGATCAATCACCATTTCACGCGTATCAGCACCCAGCACATCAATTTGCTCAAGATACGTCAGGAAGCCACGGCATGTCACATCCAAACGGATCATTTCTTGCGTCGTATAAATACGCATCGATGTGATCGCGCTGCTCTGCACGTAAGGCGTATTTTCAGTTTCCTGTAGCGCCGCCAGCTTTTCAAGCCAGTTTAACGCTTTATAGATATCATCTTTATGGAAGCCGGCGCGCAGCAATTCCTCAGACAACTCATCCTGATCCACCATCAGATCCACATCGCTGTGGATATAGGTTTCAAACAGGTACATAAGGATATCCATCATAATTAGCCCCTCCTCGTTCTGATATAGCCACCTGGCACGGAAGTGACCCACCCTTGCAGCTCAAATTCTAATAACTGCATCATGACTTCATGGACGGGTAGCCCACTTCGTTCAGCAACTACATCTACGGGTGTTGCCTCACTGCCTACGGTAGCCAACAGTGCTGGAAATGGCAATTCTTCATTTTCAGGTTCCTCACCCCGCCGGTTTGAATGGTTATTTTTCACACACTCCGTCAGTGCGCCCACCTCTTCAAAGATATCAGCCGGGGTTTCAACCAATTTCGCCCCATTCTTAATCAAGGCATGGCAACCTCGACTCCCGGCATAACGGATCGGGCCCGGTAAGGCAAAGACCTCACGCCCTTGCTCCAACGCATAACGGGCGGTGACCAAAGAACCACTCTTTTGCGCGGCCTCAACCACTAATACGCCCACCGACAACCCACTGATCACCCGATTTCGACGCGGGAAGTTCTGTGGACGCGGCGCTTCATCCGGCCAAAACTCGGACACCAAGGCCCCTTGTTCCGCAATCGCTGCGGCCAAATCACGGTGCTTAGCCGGATAAATCCGATCTAACCCCGATCCCAACACCGCCACGGTCGCGCCGCCATTTTTTAATGCGCCATAGTGCGCCTGCCCATCAATGCCCAATGCCAATCCGCTGGTCACCACATAATCGGCCGCCACCAAGGCGGCAGCAAACTCATACGCCGCTTCTCGTCCGTCCAAACTGGCCGAGCGACTGCCAATCACCGCCAATTGCGGTTCATGCAGCCAACGCGTTTCCCCGCGCACAAACAGTAATGGGGGTGGGGAGGCAATTTCTTTGAGCAGTAAAGGATAGTCCGGCGAGTCGAGCGTGAGGAGTGTCTGGCCCGGCTGTTCAGCCCACTTCAGGCTATGGGCAATTTTTGTAACAGGAGGATGGAGATAATGCTGAATTTGCGCGGGTGTCAGGCCAGTTTGCGCTAACTCCACAGCGGTCATGCGCGTTAAGTCTTGCGGGGTCGAGTGTTGCAGTAACCGAGTAATGCGGTGCCCACCCAGGGTCGGCACCGCAGCCAAGCGTAACCAGGCGTGAAGATCAACCATTCGTCTTTGGCGGCAGGGCAAGGGTGCCCGGTGCTACAGGTTCAGACGACTTGGTGATCACGGCAATACTGAAATGCTCGTAAGGGCGGATCACCACAATTTCCCCGACTGGTATTTGATGCAATGTGAAGTTTTTCTGGCTACCCAGCTTCTGGTACTCATAGTCACCTTTACGGCCAACCACATCCACACCGGCACGGAACAGTTGGAACACATGCCCCGCAGCCACACCATCAAGGTGACCATGATCAATCACCACGGTTTCGTGTGTGGCGATGAAATTGATCCCGCTAAAGTGACCTAAAATTTTCGCATTCAAATCTGCTGGCGGCTCAGACGGCGAGAAGCTCAGGTTCAATTGCTCACTCGGCAACGGCGCTGGCAGCAACACATCGTTCTGACGCACTTCGTAGCCCAAGGTCGTCAGCGTCAACGCACTCATCTTATCTTCGGTGCCCGCGACGGTTCCGCGTGCGATCTCTTTCATCGTCATGACTTTCACTTCTCGGCTTTCGCCATCTTCAAGATCACGCTCAAAGACCATGTCAGGACGGTAAATCCACCACTCATCGCCGGTTTCCAGTTCACTGTCGACCCAGACGGTATCGCCTTGCGTCATGAAATCACGGGCATTACTTTCACCCAACACGCGAGGCAAACGCTCAAGGTGTTGCGGGGTCATCAATTTGTCCTGTGCCAAATACGGCATCATCAAGGAAGATTGCAACGTGGTGATCGGCGCACGGATCACACGTGCTTGCGGTGAGAGATGAACGCGTTTTTTCAAACTCAAACGCGGTTGGCCATCCACCCAGATCAGATGTAACTGATCGCCAGGATAGATAAGGTGGGGGTTTTTAATGTAGTCATTAACCTGCCACAGTTCAGGCCACAACCAAGGGTTCGATAAAAAATGTGCCGAGATATCCCACAAGGTATCGCCTTTCTTAACGGTATACACCTCTGGCGCACCTTCGATAAGCTTTAACTGCTGGGCAGTTGCCCAAGCACTCGCAGTCAGACCGGCCAGCACCAATATCATGACTCGCAGCCACATGCATCACATCCTTTTCTTAACTCCGTTGCGTCCCATCCACCATGGGGGACCCATCCCACAACGTTGTAGGCTGACATTGGTGACAACCTCTGTCTAGCGCAAGCCAATAATATTCATCGAGTTTTAGGTCTATCTCACTTTTTAACTCAAGGTGTTGCAAGCGGTTTACCCAATCGCCCCGCGCGCGGCGGATCCCCCCGTCTCGTCGATTCATCGGAGTACTGTTATTTGACCGGTAAAATGACTAGAATTAGACCAACTAAACGCACCACCTATCAGTACTGTCTTTTAAAACGAGTTTCTATGTCTGTATTGCAAGTATTAACATTTCCTGACGACCGCCTACGCACAGTAGCAGCACCGGTTGAAGCCGTTACACCCGAGATCCAGAAAATTGTCGATGACATGCTGGACACCATGTATGACGAAGAAGGGATCGGTCTCGCTGCAACGCAAGTAGATATCCACCAACGTATCGTGGTGATCGACATCTCAGAAGCGCGCGACGAACCAATGGTGCTGATCAACCCAGAACTCATTGAAAAACGCGGTGAAGACGGCATTGAAGAAGGCTGTCTATCGGTACCGGGTGCACGCGCACTGGTTGAGCGCGCGGCAGAAGTGACCGTCAAAGCACTGGATCGCGATGGCAATGCGTACCAATTTGAGGCTGACGATCTGCTGGCCATTTGTGTGCAGCACGAATTGGATCACCTTAACGGCACACTTTTCGTTGACTACCTGTCACCGCTAAAGCGTAAGCGCATTCAAGACAAACTGACCAAAATTAAACGCTTTAACGAAAAAAACGCGCACAACGCGTAGTCAATGACATCAAAAGGAAACGTACCTTGAGCAAACCTTTGAAAATCGTTTTTGCAGGTACTCCGGACTTCGCCGCCCGTCATTTGGCGGCGTTGTTGTCTTCGGAGCACGAGGTTATTGCGGTCTACACCCAGCCTGATCGCCCAGCTGGTCGCGGTAAAAAACTGACCGCCAGCCCTGTGAAACAAATGGCCCTTGAGCACAATATTGCGGTGTACCAGCCGGAAAATTTCAAGTCGGACGAAGCCAAACAAGCCTTAACCGATCTGGATGCCGACCTGATGGTGGTCGTGGCCTATGGCCTACTGCTTCCTCAAGCGGTACTGGATACCCCGAAACTGGGTTGTATCAACGTACACGGTTCGATTTTGCCACGCTGGCGTGGTGCTGCCCCAATCCAGCGCTCAATCTGGGCCGGTGATACCGAAACGGGTGTGACCATCATGCAGATGGATATCGGCTTGGATACCGGTGACATGCTGAGTATCGCCACTTTGCCGATCGACGCGACCGACACCAGTGCCACCATGTATGAAAAATTGGCGGAACTGGGCCCAGTGGCTTTGATTGATTGCTTGGGGGATATCGCGAACGGCACGGCCGTGCCAGTGAAACAAGACGATGAACAAGCGAACTACGCCAAGAAGCTGAGCAAAGAAGAAGCGCAGATTGACTGGGCGATGGACGCGGTGGCGATTGAACGTTGCGTACGTGCCTTCAATCCGTGGCCAATGAGCTACTTCACCGTGGCCGAGCAAAACGTCAAAGTATGGCGCACCGACGTTGTCGCGGTTGATCATGGCCAGCCTGCGGGCACCATTTTGTCTGCGGACAAACACGGTATTGTCGTGGCAACCGGTAAAGACGCGTTGCGCCTGCTGGAACTTCAGCCTCCGGGTAAGAAAGCCATGGGTACACAGGATATCCTGAACTCGCGCCGAGAATGGTTTGAACCTGGCTCCGTACTGTAAATTGTTAAAGGGCCAGTGCTAGCACTGGCCTTACTTTTTCCCCTCTGATCCCACTGCTGCGACAGCGTAGGGGAATCGAATGCAGGATACCCGCATGAATGTAAGAGCCGCTGCGGCGAAAGTCATCTATCAGGTCGTCGATCAAGGTCAGTCCTTGTCAAACGCCCTGCCAGCCGCACAACAAGAGATTAAAGATCGCGATCACGCCCTGTTGCAAGAGATCTGCTACGGCGTATTGCGCTGGCTACCGCGCCTTGAGTCGGTCACCAACCAACTCATGGACAAGCCACTGAAAGGCAAACAACGTGTCTTCCATCACCTGATCCTTGTCGGTCTGTATCAACTAGGCTACATGCGCATTCCTGCCCATGCGGCAGTAGCAGAAACCGTGGATGCCACGAAAACCTTGAAAAAGCCGCAACTGCGCGGGCTTATCAACGCCATTTTACGTAACTACCAACGCCAGAAAGACGCGTTGGACGCACAGGCGCTCAGCCATGATGCGGGTCGCTACGGTCACCCAAGCTGGTTGCTGAAACTGCTGAAAGCCAGTTACCCAGACCAACTGGACAGCATTGTCGAAGCGAATAATACCAAAGCCCCAATGTGGCTGCGTGTAAACCGTCAGCACCATACCCGTGATGCGTACCGCGTGCTGCTGGATGAGGCTGGTATCGCGACCGATCTACACCCAGAAGCCCCTGACGCACTGAAACTGCACAGCCCGTGCGATGTCACCAAGCTGCCAGGTTTTGCCGACGGTTGGGTGTCGGTACAGGATGCCGCGGCGCAATTGTCCGTGGAATTCTTACAGCCCCAGGCGGGTGAATTGATCCTGGACTGCTGTGCAGCCCCTGGCGGTAAAACCGCACATATCATGGAGCGCCAGCCGGATACGCGTGTGGTTGCGATTGACTGTGACGATCACCGTCTCAAGCGTGTGCACGAAAACCTGCAGCGCCTTAACTTGGATGCACAAGTGCTGTGTGCCGATGCCCGTTACCCTGAGCAATGGTGGCAGGGCGAGCAATTTGACCGCATTTTGCTGGATGCACCGTGTTCAGCCACGGGCGTTATTCGCCGTCACCCTGACATCAAATGGCTACGCCGCGCGGATGACATTACGGCACTGGCTGTTTTGCAGGCCGAAATTGTCGATGCCATGTGGCAGCAGTTGAAGCCTGGCGGTACCTTGGTGTACGCAACCTGCTCTATCACCCCACAGGAAAACCGCGATCAAGTCTCGGCCTTCCTGAGCCGCACCGCCGATGCCACTTTGATCGGCAGCGAACTGGATAATCCAGGGCGTCAAATCCTGCCCGGTGAGCATGATATGGATGGCTTCTACTACGCAGTCATGAAAAAATCCGCATAATACCTATGCATTTTAAAGCGGAACTTGGCGACCAAGTTCCGCTTTTTCGTCCCATTATGCGGATAAAATACGACTGTTAATGACACTTTACCCAAAATGGGAAAGGACAGCAGGTAAGCGTTCTGCATGACCCTCATGCCAAAGCGTAGTAACCTACAACGAGTAAATTAATCAGGCACATGCTATGAAAATTATCATTCTCGGTGCAGGCCAAGTTGGCGGCACCTTGGCCGAAAACCTGGTCGGCGAGAACAACGATATCACCATCGTCGATAAGGATCCCGAGCGCCTGCGCGAACTGCAGGACAAATACGATCTGCGGGTTGTGCAAGGCTACGCCAGCCACCCACGCACCTTGCGTGAAGCCGGCGCCCAAGATGCCGACATGTTAGTGTCCGTCACCAACTCTGACGAAACCAACATGATCGCCTGCCAAATCGCGTTTACCCTCTTCAATACCCCTAATCGCGTGGCTCGTATCCGCTCACCGGAATACCTCAAAGAAAAAGAACATTTGTTCCAGTCTGACGCTGTGCCAGTCGATCACCTGATCGCGCCGGAAGAATTGGTCACCGGTTACATCGAACGTTTGATCGAATACCCGGGCGCCTTGCAAGTCGTCGGGTTTGCAGAAGACAAAGTGGGGCTGGTTGCGGTCAAGGCTTACTATGGCGGGCCACTGGTCGGGAACGCGTTGTCAGCACTGCGCGAACACATGCCACACATTGATACGCGTGTTGCCGCCATTTTCCGCCAAGGCCGTCCGATCCGTCCACGCGGCACCACCATCATTGAAGCCGATGATGAAGTCTTCTTCGTCGCTGCCAGCAACCATATTCGCTCGGTCATGAGTGAATTGCAGCGTCTGGAAAAACCATACAAACGCCTGATGATTGTCGGCGGCGGTAACATCGGTGCCGGCTTAGCTCGTCGTTTAGAGCAGAACTACAGCGTCAAGCTGATCGAACGCAACCCTGAGCGCGCTGAAAACCTGTCTGAGATGCTGGAAAACACCATCGTCTTCTGTGGGGATGCCTCCGATCAAGAATTGTTGAGCGAAGAGCACATCGAACAAATCGACGTGTTCATTGCGGTGACTAACGACGACGAAGCCAACATCATGTCAGCCATGCTGGCCAAGCGCATGGGCGCGAAGAAAGTGATGGTACTGATCCAGCGCGGCGCGTATGTCGACTTGGTTCAGGGCGGCACCATTGATATTGCCATTTCGCCGCAGCAGGCCACCATTTCCGCCTTGCTAACGCACGTGCGTAAAGCCGATATCGTGAATGTCTCCTCCTTGCGCCGTGGCGCTGCCGAAGCGATTGAAGCCATTGCCCATGGGGATGCGAGCACCTCGAAAGTGGTGGGGCGTGCCGTCGGTGACATCAAATTGCCACCGGGCACCACCATCGGCGCCGTGGTGCGGGGCGAAGAAGTCCTGATCGCCCACGACCGCACCGTGATCGAGCAAGATGATCACGTCGTGATGTTCTTGGTCGACAAGAAATACATTCCAGACGTTGAGCGCCTATTCCAACCGAGTCCGTTCTTCCTGTAATTATTATGGTTAACTATCGTCCTATCCTGTTCGTGATCGGGCTGGTCTTATCGAAGATCGCTCTGTTCATGTATGTGCCTACATTAGTGGCATTTTTCACCGGCACCGAAGGGTTCATTGATTTTGCCACCTCAGTGATCATCACGCACTGTGTGGCTTTTCTGTGTCTGACATTTGGCCGTACCAGCGATTTCAAACTGGGGGTGCGGGACATGTTCCTGATCACCACCTTGGTCTGGACCATCGCCAGTGCGTTCGCGGCGTTGCCGTTTGTCTTCATCAACCACATCAGTTTCACCGATGCCTATTTCGAGACCATGTCGGGGATCACCACGACGGGATCCACGGTCCTGAGTGGGCTCGATGGTATGGCGCCGAGCATTCTGTTGTGGCGCTCGACCTTGCAATGGCTCGGCGGGATCGGGTTCATCGTGATGGGGGTGGCGATCTTACCGATGCTCAATGTCGGCGGGATGCGTTTGTTCCAAACGGAATCGTCCGATTGGTCAGAGAAAAGCTCCCCCCGTACCAAAAGTGTGGCCAAGAACATCGTTAATGTGTACCTCAGCCTGACCGGCTTGTGCTTCCTCGGCTTTATGCTGGCAGGCATGGACACCTTCGATGCGATCAACCACGCGTTCACCACCTTGTCGACCGGCGGTTACTCAACCTCTGACAGCTCGATGAACGGCTTTTCCCACAGTGCCCACTGGGTGGCAACGCTGTTTATGTTTGCCGGGGGGTTACCGTTCCTGTTGTTTGTGCAGGTGTTGCGTAAGAAAGCCCCGATGGCGCTGCTCAATGATGCGCAGGTGCGCGGCTACACCTTATTAGTGTTGGTCACAGGGATTGCCGTCGCCATCTGGCTCACATTGACCTTGAATTACACCTTCCTCGATGCGTTGCGGGTGTCCTTGTTCAATATCGTCTCTGTCGTCACCACAACCGGCTTTGGTCTGGATGACTTCACGGCATGGGGCCCGTTCCCGATGATCGTGTTTGCCTTCATTATGTTGGTCGGGGGCTGCTCCGGCTCAACCGCAGGCGGGATCAAAATCTTCCGTTTTCAGGTCGCATTTGCGCTGCTGCGTAAGCAGATGATGCAGCTGATCCACCCGTCTGGCGTGTTCATTCAACGCTACAACGGCCGTCCTGTGACCGATGATATCGTGCGCTCGGTGGTCGCCTTCGCACTGACCTTCATCCTGACCATCGTCATTGTGGCGGGGATCTTGGGCATGATGGGGCTGGATGCCGTCACCAGTATTACCGGTGCCGTCACCGCGGTGGCCAACGTGGGGCCGGGCATGGGCACCATTATCGGCCCAACCGGTAACTTCTCGACCTTGCCTGACTTGGCCAAGTGGACCTTGAGCTTTGGCATGCTAATGGGGCGTTTGGAAATCCTGACCGTGTTGGTGGTGTTCTTCCCGGCCTTCTGGCGTAACTAATACGGGCACCCCGTTCATCTCGCGTATCGCGCACAAAAAAAGAGAGCCTCATTGGCTCTCTTTTTTTTCGTTTACAGGCATCACGCGACGGCTATGACGCCACAGGATGCACGTAATAGTAAATCGCGAAAAAGTGACACACCGTACCGCCCAACACAAACAGGTGCCAAATAGCATGGTTATAGGGGATCCGCTTATTGACGTAAAAGATGACGCCCACCGAATACAGCACCCCGCCCAATGCCAGCAACACCAAGCCGCCAGTGGCCAGTGACGTCGCCAACGGATAAATAGCAATCAAGGAGAGCCAGCCCATGGTCAGATAGGTCGCCAGTGACAACCGCTTAAAACGGTAGACGAACACAATCTTGATCACGATACCAATCAGTGCGATCCCCCAAATGACCGCCATCAACGTCATGGCGAACGGCGTGCGTAAGGCAATCAACAAAAAGGGCGTATAAGTACCGGCAATCAATAGATAAATCGCACAGTGGTCGAAGGTTTTCAACGCGCGCTTGGCCCGCTGAAACGGAATGGCATGATAGAGGGTTGACGCCAGATACAGCAATATCATGCTGGCGCCATAGATACTGAAACTGGTGACACTGAGCAGATCGGCGTGGGCTGCCACCGCCTGATTCAAAAGCAACACCAGACCCACGATACCAAACAGCATCCCGATCCCATGTGTCACGCTGTTTGCCACTTCTTCAGCAACAGAATACGCCGCACCGGCGGCTTGCGGTTTTGCCATCTCTGCGATCCCTAAATAGCGTTGAGACACGACGCGAACGCCGCTCATACTTGGTAGAAAAGCAGTATGACACAGTTTAGCTTACAAGCGTACGCCGAAATAATCGTGATTATGTAAGTAAATACCTCACCAGTTTAGGGGAAATGCCTGCCACAGCACCAGACCGTAGCGGCTTGGCATCACATTGTTGTGTTGAGGCATTGAAGTATAGCTGTCGTGTTTAGGTATAGCTGTCGAGGAAGGCCAAGACCTGCTCACCGGCTTGCTGAGGGTGTAAGCTGGCCGGTAATTCACAATACCGGTGCAGCTCGCCGCGGCCGAGCAGCCCCGACAGCATGCCGGATAACCCGTGCTGATGACGATCAACCTCAAACCACAGTTTCAGGCTTTCCGCATCCCGGTAAGCCACAATTTCCAGCTCTCGCCAACGTCCATGGTACGGCCCAGACACTGGCACAAACTCAAATTCTTGGACAAACGGCAAGGCAAACCCTTTCGCCGCTTCGCATTCCACCTGACGGATCCGTAACCCGGCCAATTCCAGCGCGGTAAATACGCCATCCAATAGCGGGTCAGGTCGCACGGTTAAACGATCTTGATCGCGGGGATCAATCGCCAGCGCAATATCCAGCCGCGTGTCTAACCACACTTTGGATTCACCCACCGTGATCGGGGTATTAAAGGGCAGGGCTAAACTCGCCTCAAAGTGGCGCACCTCATCCGGCTGGACGGTAAACGCATAGGGCAGGGTCCAGGCCGCCAGCACACAGGTCTGATTCACTGTTTCGACCCGGTTTTGGCTCTCACCCTGACTGGCGCTCACTTCTTCCTTATAGTGGCAACACAAAGCCAGCTCGATATTATCGACTTGCTGTTCGACTTTACCGCCATGCACCTGCACATCGACCAAGAGCGTGTCACCGGGGATCAACACATCCTGCTGAATGACGGTATCAACACGCGCCGCGCCCATACCTAAACTGGCTAAACTTTTGCGAAATAACGACATCTCAGCGCCTCCTTTGCGTCATACACCAACAGGACATACCCTACCAACATAATAGAATACTATGAACTGAAATTTATATAGCAGGGAATGCGCCGGATCTGCAACCTCTGTCTTGAGGTTCTGCTAGGCAAACAAAAAAACGAAGCGCTCGGCTTCGTTTTTTGCATTATTTGAGGAGGTCTATCGCCGCTTGACGCGCCGCAGCCGGATCGCGGGCCATGATCCCATCGACCACACGCTGGTGAAGATCCAGCTTAATGACCTTATCACGCGTGATCACGCGGAAATAATTTTCAAACACCGCTTTGAATAGGTTGCCAAACGGGCTAATGAAGTGGTTGCCGGAGGCAAAATAAATCAACTGGTGGTAGCGGGTATCGACGTCAATCCAACGGTCTTGATCAAAATGCTCCCCCAACGCATGCATTTCAGCCATCAACACACACAACGCCTCGCGATCTTCCTCGCTCGCGTTAATCGCCGTCAATGCCGCCGCTTCCGGCTCTAGCGCCAAACGCACTCGCTGAAATTCTTGCACCAATTCGTCGTGCTGCTCGAAATTGAGCCACGCGAGCAAATCTTGATCCAAATAATTCCAGTTACGTTTTGGCAGCACGCGAGTACCAATGCGTGGACGTGGCAGTACCATGCCTTTCGCTGCCAGCATTTTGATCGCTTCACGAATGGCGGTACGGCTCACACCGTACATTTCACCCAGTTCCACTTCACCGGGCAAAATCTCACCGGGGGCGGTTTCACCCCGTAAAATTTGCTGACCGATCGACTCCGCCAGTTTATAGGATAGATTACGGCTCGTGACCAGTCGCTGCTCCGCTTGCTCCATTGACTTCCTCCAAAGGCTTTTGTTATTGCCCAATCGGCGATATCGGCCGACAGGCTCTTAGTTGCCAACACGGCAGCATTAGACCATAAAGCGACGACAGAGAAACGGCTTATCTTCAAAGATGCCGATATCGTTAACAGTTCCCCTTTTCATGCGGCAGAGAAGGGGATGAAAGCATCTCGAAATATGGTCAAGAATCACTCGACTTAAGAATAGGTTATTGCTATCCTCGCGGCGAAAAAAACAGCACATCCCCTGATTTCCGGCGAGGAACGGCTCAGCCAGCAACACAGCGTCGGAAATACGGTATTAACTTTGGCCACGGACGCGCCTCATCAACAAGGTGAATCATGCGCCCCGCTTCTTACGCTCGCTCCAGCACACCCCGCAGTCCATCACGTTTTCGCACGACATCTCATGCGCCAACGTACAAAGCCAAGCCGCAAACCGCGACGGTGGCACCGCTGCCAACCCCAGTTGTCGCGCCTGTGACGACTATCCCTGTACAGGGTGAGCACGCCGCATAATGCGCGTATAAAGGCAGCCAAATGGGCTGCCTTTTATTTGTATCATGCCAGCGTTTGTTATACCGTTACCCCACAAAAACTATGACAATAATATTCATCAGCCTTTATTTGTGGAGTGATCTATGAAGACGCATCGCGTAAACGAACTTATCGAACTGTTGCACCCAGAGTGGCAAAAAGATCCGGATTTGAACCTGGTTGAATTCCTGTTGAAATTGGCGCAAGAAGCACAGTATGAAGGCCCGCTTGACGCCTTGACTGACGATGTCCTGATTTACCACCTAAAAATGCGTAACAGCGACAAAGAAGACATGATCCCAGGCCTTGCGAAAGACTGTGAAGATGATTTCAAAACCGCGATCCTTCGTGCCCGCGGCATCATCAAGTAAACCGGCAGCCAGTTAGCCCCACAGCTAACTGGCCTGCGCGTATTTATTCTTCCGCGTTTTATCCCTCTGTTTTTTTGTCTCACTCAGCCCGCTTTCTTCCTCCGGCTTCGCGGTTGGCTCTCTTTGCCTTTTCACCGTATTCCATTTGCCGCCTTTCTCGTTACCGTTATCCCCGCGAGATCTCAATTCTGATCGGCCTGTGCCCATCCGTTGACCGGCTGGGATATACTCGTCCGATAACAATTTCGACCCATTAGCAACGTCTTTATTACAACACCTGATCACAGGGAGGCCGAGCGCGATTCGGCCATTGATCCCTCGCCGCACGGCAGGGTCTTAAAGGAAGCCATGTCATGAGCCAAAATAAAATCGAGATAAAGGATGTCACGCCGTCGGCCGCCCCGGCAACGGTCAATCCATCACGACCAAACAACCCGCACACCCACACAGGCAGCGCCGATCGCTTCAACCCCAGTAACCGCATTTATGTCCGTGCAGTCAAAGGTCTCTACCAACAATTACGCCGCCGCATGGGCGCGATATTAATGTTGCTGTTCATGGGATTACCTTGGCTCCCCTATGGCGACAGACAAGCGATTTTGCTCGACATCGAACAGCAACAATTTCACTTCTTTGGCACCACCTTCTGGCCGCAAGATCTCACCTTACTGGCCACCTTGTTTGTGATCGCCGCCTTTGCCCTGTTTTTTATCACCACCTTTTTAGGCCGTGTTTGGTGTGGTTACCTGTGTCCGCAAACCGTCTGGACCTTCATTTATATCTGGTTTGAAGAAAAGCTCGAAGGCGCCGCCAATAAACGGCGTAAGCAAGACAGTTTGCCCCTGACCCGGCATTTACTGTGGCGTAAAACCCTCAAACACCTTGCCTGGTTGGCGGTGGCCTTAGCCACGGGCTTAACTTTCATTGGTTATTTCCTGCCAATCCACACCTTGGTGATCGACTTCTTTACCGCCAATGTCAGTTTTTGGGCCGGATTCTGGGTCCTGTTTTTCACGGCATGTACCTATGCCAACGCGGGCTGGATGCGCACCATCGTCTGCCTGCACATGTGCCCGTACGCACGCTTTCAATCTGCCATGTTTGATAAAGACACCTACATCGTGGGCTATGACGCCGCGCGCGGTGAACAACGCGGCCCTCGCTCTCGCAAACACGATCACAAAGCGCAAGGGCTGGGTGACTGCATTGATTGCAACTTGTGTGTGCAAGTGTGCCCGACGGGCATTGATATTCGTGATGGCCTGCAATACGAGTGTATTAACTGCGGTGCCTGTGTCGATGCCTGCGATGAAACCATGAAGAAGATGGGCTACGAGACCCGCTTACTCAGCTATACCACCGAGCACAAACTGGAAGGGCATAAGACCACCATCCTGCGCCCCAAACTGCTGGGGTACGGCACCGTGATGGGCGCGATGATCGGCCTCTTTTTCTATTTGCTGCAGGCGGTACAACCAATGGGCTTAGACGTGCTGCGCGATCGCAGCCAGCTATTCAAAATCAACAGTGAAGGCTTGGTAGAAAATACCTATACCCTGAAAATCCTCAATAAAACCCAGCAGCCAGCCCAGTATCAACTGACCGTGCAGGGGCTAGACGCGGTGCAATGGTACGGGGAACAACACATTCATGTGGCGGCCGGTGAGATTTTTACCCTGCCGATCAGCTTAGGGATCGCGCCTGAAGCGCTGACTTCACCGATTTCGGCTATCACCTTCACGCTCACGCGTACCGGTGACGCCCATTACATCGAAACCGAAAGCCGTTTCATCGGGGAGTTGCGCTAACCACCGATGCCAGCCATCCCCGACCCCACAATGAAAAAGAGTGTAAAGACAAGGCCGGCAACGGCCTTTCTTTATTATGATGGGCGCCTTCCATCCACGGGCTTATCTTGCGGGCACTGCCGATATCGCATGGGTTGGATGGTATACTTGTGTACTTTTACTTCGCGGACTTTGTCTTATGACCCAACAGAACGGCTTTAGCTTTGCAGATCTCGGCCCCGATCAGCTTTTAGATGCCCTCGACAGTACCGGCATTCGCGCCGAATCCGGCCTGTTAGCCCTGAACAGCTATGAAAACCGGGTATATCAGTTCACCGCAGAAGACGGCGCACGCTACGTCACCAAGTTCTACCGTCCGCAGCGCTGGACCGATGCGCAAATTGCCGAAGAGCACCAATTCACCCTCGCGCTGGCCGAGCAAGAGATCCCGGTCGCGGCGCCAATTATCCTTAATGGACAGACGCTGCACCATTTTAATGGTCACCGTTTTGCCTTGTTCCCAAGCTTGGGTGGACGCCAGTTTGAAGTGGATAACTTTGACCAACTGGAGTGGGTCGGGCGTTTTCTCGGCCGTATTCACCAAGTCGGTAAGCAACAAGCCTTTGCCCACCGTCCGACCATGGGGCTGGATGAATACCTGCACCAACCGCGTCAGGTACTGGAAAACTCGACACTGATCCCCGATCACTTAAAGCATGCTTTCTTTTCTGATCTCGACCTGCTGATCCGTGAACTGACCCAATATTGGAACACCGACTGGACCAGCGTACGTCTCCACGGCGATTGCCATCCGGGGAATATTCTGTGGCGTGACGGGCCGCTGTTTGTCGATTTAGACGATGCGCGTAATGGCCCGGCGGTACAAGATGTGTGGATGCTGCTCAATGGTGAACGTCATGACCAATTGGCCCAATTAGACACAATTTTGGACGCATATAACGAATTTGCAGATTTTGACCCGCGCCAATTGAAACTCATTGAGCCTTTACGCGGTCTTAGAATGGTACATTACATGGCATGGCTGGCACGACGCTGGGAAGATCCTGCGTTCCCGCTCGCGTTTCCTTGGTTTGCCGATGCCAAGTATTGGGAAGGGCAAGTGCTGGCCTTCAAAGAACAATTGGCCACCTTGCACGAAGCACCATTGCAACTGACGCCGCAATGGTAATAACATTAATAATATCAATGGATAAGTAACGTCGTTATTTCAATCCTTTTTAAGGGAGTAAGTCGCAACATGTTTAAAAAGTTTTTCATTCTGATCAGTGCGGTTCTGTTTTCCGTTTCCGTACACGCTGCGTCATTCAAAGAAGGGGATCACTACACGGTCTTGGATCTGCCAAAATCCAGCAATCCTATTGTGACCGAGTTCTACTCGTTCTACTGCCCGGCCTGTTACCGTTTTGAACCGATGATCCAGGAGCTGAAAAAAGCCCTGCCTGACAACGCGAAATTGCAGAAAAACCATGTCTCTTTCATGGGTGGCAACATGGGTAATTCCATGAGCAAGGCGTACGCAACGTCAGTGGTACTGGGTGTGGAAGACAAGATCACGCCCGTGCTGTTTAACCGCATTCACGACATGCAAAAGCCACCACGTGATGATGCTGAATTGCGTCAGATCTTCATTGATGAAGGCGTAAAAGCTGAAGATTTTGACGGCGCATTCAACAGCTTTGCCGTTAATTCGATGGTTAACCGTTACAACAAGGCGTTCAAAGACAGTGGCCTGACGGGTGTACCGTCTGTTGTCGTCAACAATAAGTACGTGGTACAGACCGGTAAAATCCGCTCGGCTGATGAGTACTTTCAGCTGGTTAACTTCTTGCTGACCAAATAATCCTCGCCCGACGCACCGCGTTCGTCAGCGATAAAAAAGGGCCGACAGGCCCTTTTTTATTACCGCTTTTTTAGGGGCGATATTTTCGCACCGCAGGGATACCCCTCCCGCAAAAACCGCCACGTATCACCGCTGCGTGATCACATCTATACCGTTTGGGCCGTTAACTGGCGCAACAACCTGTCCATCGAACGATAACCAAGTGCCTCCGCTAAGTGACCCCGGGTGATCGCCTCACACCCCGCCAAATCCGCAATGGTGCGCGCCACTTTGATGATGCGGTGATACGCCCGGATCGACAGCCCCAACTGGTGCAGCGCCGTTTCCAAAAACTCCGCATCACTGCGCACTAAGGCACAATGGCTATCCAGCTCACGGGTCGACAGCAGCGCATTGACCTTGCCCGAGCGCGTTAACATTGCCTCACGGGCGGTGTGTACCCGCGCTCGGATCACCTCGCTGGACTCGCCCCGATCGCCGCCTTCCGCTAATGTCCCCCTCGGCAACCCCGGGATCTCAATCGACATATCAAACCTGTCCAACAACGGGCCAGACAAGCGGCTTAAATAACGCAAAATGGCCTGCGGATTGGTGCGCGACTGGTTACCTTCGTAATACCCGGTCGGACTGGGATTCAATGCCCCGATCAGCTGAAAGCGGGCAGGGAAGGTGGTTTTACTGGTGGCACGGGAGATCACGATCTCGCCCGATTCCAACGGTTCCCGCAGGGAATCCAGTACTTTGCGCTCAAATTCCGGCATTTCGTCCAAAAACAGAATGCCATTGTGAGACAGGGAGATCTCCCCCGGCCGTGGCACCGAGCCGCCGCCCACCAAGGCCGCCATCGAACTGGAATGGTGCGGGGTACGAAACGGACGCTGACGCCAATTGCCTTCATGGATCAATTGGGGCGTCAGAGAAGCCACCGCCGCAGTTTGCAGCGCTTCCTCAATACTCATGTCCGGCAATAAATCACGCAGGCGGGAGGCCAGCATGGTTTTACCGGTACCAGGCGGCCCTAAAAACAGCAAATTATGGCCACCGGCCGCGGCTATTTCTAACGCGCGCTTGCCTTGTTGCTGGCCGATAATGTCCTGCATATCCCGCTCATTACCGGTTTTTACGGCGACGGCCGGGGGTGACTGGGTCAGGGTCAAGGCCGTTTGACCATGCAAATGGGCACACACCGCCAACAATGACGGAGCGGATTTGTGCAACGTTTTCCCCACCAGCGCCACTTGATCCCCGTTATTGTCTGGCACCACCAGACAACGCCCCGCCTGCTTGGCGGCCAGCGCCGCAGGCAGCGCCCCTTTCACCGGCCGCAGCTCGCCCGATAACGCCAACTCTCCTAAAAATTCATAATCGCATAGCGACTCCAGCGGGATTTGCTCAGAGGCCGCCAAGATCCCCAAGGCGATCGGCAAATCAAACCGGCCGCCTTCCTTGGGCAGATCTGCAGGCGCCAAATTCACCGTGATCCGCCGGGACGGAAATTCAAACCCCGCATTGACGATGGCACTGCGCACCCGATCTTTCGCTTCTTTGACACTCGTTTCCGGTAACCCCACCAGCGCCAATGCCGGCATACCGTTGCTGATATGGACCTCGACCGTCACGGCTGGCGCTTCCACCCCAACACACGCACGGCTGTGAACTATAGCCAGGTTCATGCTTCACCATCCTGATAACACTTTCATCAAATAAGTTAATGAATTACTTAAAATAAGTTTCACTAATAGACTATTTATGCAGATAAGATGGTAAATAATTTATACTTTTTGCTTGTCATGTGAGCAACCTCTGTGTTACCACTTAGTAAACACAAGGTATAAACACAAAAACCGGACAGACAGTCGATGCGATTTACCGTTCACGCCCTCATTCTCATTCTCAACGTCATCGTGGTGATTATTCAGCCGCGAGGGGGGCGAGCAGGCGGAAAATCGTAACGAAAAGAACGAACGCAAACCAGCCCCCGCAGCCACACGGCTCGGGGGCTTTTTTTTGAATAGCACGTCGCAATGAAGGCACAGGGAGAGCAGCGATGACGGGAGCAGAGTTAGTCGTAAAAGCGCTGCATCAGCAGGGAATTAAAACCATTTTTGGCTATCCGGGCGGGGCGATCATGCCGATCTATGACGCCTTGTACGATGGCGGGGTGGAACACATTTTATGTCGCCATGAACAAGGGGCTGCAATGGCCGCGATTGGCATGGCACGCGCCACGCAAGACGTTGCCGTGTGTATGGCGACCTCCGGCCCCGGCGCCACCAACCTCGTCACCGGTTTGGCAGATGCCTTTTTGGACTCCGTGCCACTCGTGGCGATCACCGGTCAAGTGGCCAGCTCGCACATCGGCACCGATGC
Organism: Photobacterium japonica; assembly: GCF_050337005.1. NCBI lineage: Bacteria > Pseudomonadati > Pseudomonadota > Gammaproteobacteria > Vibrionales > Vibrionaceae > Photobacterium > Photobacterium japonica. Next base: position 24,746 of record NZ_JAKJSN010000029.1, read on the forward strand.
CTTTCAGGAAATGGATGTGATTGGCATGTCCTTGGCCTGTACCAAACACAGCTACTTAGTCACCGACATTGCCGACCTGGCCCCCACCTTAGCGGAAGCCTTTGAAGTGGCCAAATGCGGCCGCCCCGGCCCAGTGATTGTCGATATCGCCAAAGATGTCCAGCTGGCGCAAGCGCCGGTTGCCCTCTTACCCCCGATCACGCCACCGCCGCTCCCAACCGTGACACCCGCGCAGCTTCATGACGCCCAAGCCTTGTTGTCCGCCAGTCAACGTCCAGTACTGTATGTGGGGGGCGGGGTCCAATTGGCGAAAGCCACGCACACCGTCCGCCAGTTTCTCGACCTTAACCCGATGCCCTCTGTCAGCACATTAAAAGGCTTAGGCTCGGTGGCACGTCATGACCCCCACTATCTGGGCATGCTGGGCATGCACGGCACCAAAGCCGCCAATTTAATCGTACAAGAGTGCGATTTGCTGATCGTGGTCGGCGCCCGTTTTGATGATCGGGTCACAGGCAAACTCGACACGTTCGCCCCGCACGCGAAAGTGATCCATCTGGATATTGATGCCGCTGAATTTAACAAACTGCGCCATGCGCACGCCCCGCTGCGGGGGGATATCAATGTGGTCTTGCCGCAACTGGAACTGAGCCAAGATATCAGCGACTGGGTGGGCTACAGCGAACAACTGCGTCAGCAATTCAAATGGCGCTACGATCACCCGGGTGAGCTGATTTATGCGCCGTTACTCATGAAGCAACTGTCAGACATGATGCCTGACAGCACCATGGTGTCGACCGATGTCGGCCAGCACCAAATGTGGGCCGCCCAGCATATTCAGCCGCGTGAGCCACAAAACTACATCACCTCCGCCGGCCTTGGCACCATGGGCTTTGGCTTACCCGCCGCCATGGGCGCCAAAGTGGCACGGCCTGACGATGAGTCAGTACTGATCTCCGGTGACGGGTCATTCATGATGAATGTGCAGGAACTGGCCACCCTCAAACGTCGCCAAATCCCGGTCAAAATGGTTCTGATCAATAACCAGCGTCTGGGCATGGTGCGCCAATGGCAGTCCTTGTTCTTTGACGGTCGCCACAGTGAAACCATCCTTGATGACAACCCCGATTTTGTCACGTTGGCGAAGGCTTTTGATATTCCCGGTCACACCATTACCCGCAAGGAAGAGGTGCTTCCGGCACTGCAAACCCTGCTGACCAGCAAGACCGCGTACTTGCTCCATGTGCTGATCGATGAAGAAGAGAATGTGTGGCCGCTGGTGCCACCGGGCGCGGCCAACCAAGACATGCTGGAGAACACCTAATGGATAGATATTTACTCGACATCAAGGCCGATGATAAACCAGTATTACTAGAGCGGATTTTACGTGTGATCCGCCACCGCGGTTTTGTGATCAAGCAAGTGAATGCCACCCAAAACCACGAAAGCAAAATCGCCAGTATCGAAATACTTGTCGACAGTGACCGTCCTATCACCACGCTGATCAACCAAATCGAAAAGCTTTGGGATATCCGCACCGTCGAAACCACGCTCGTTGAGCACCAATCGTTTTTAAGGAAAGAATAACAATGGCAAATACAGCGGATTATATTTGGTTTAACGGTGAGATGGTGCCTTGGGCTGATGCCAACGTCCACGTGCTGACTCATGCAATGCATTACGGCACGTCCGTGTTTGAAGGGATTCGCTGCTACAACACCCCGAACGGTCCGGCCGTTTTCCGCCATCAAGAACACATGGTGAGACTGAAAAATTCCGCCAAAATTTACCGTTTCCCGATCCCTTACAGTGTCGATACCCTGATGGAAGTGTGCCGAGAAACCTTGCGCGCAAACAAACTGGACTCTGCATATATTCGCCCCTTAGCGTATGTCGGTAACGTGGGGTTAGGCGTATGTCCACCCACTGGCACAGAAATGGAGCTCATTGTCGCCGCGTTCCCGTGGGGCTCTTACCTCGGGGAAGAAGCACTGGAAAATGGCGTGGATGCGATGATTTCAAGCTGGCACCGTGCGGCACCCAACACCATTCCCACCGCGGCCAAAGCGGGCGGTAACTACCTGTCTTCCTTGCTTGTCGGGGGTGAAGCCCGTCGTCACGGTTATGCCGAAGGGATCGCCCTAAGTGTCGATGGCTACCTGTCTGAAGGTGCGGGAGAAAACCTGTTTGTGGTCAGCAATGGCGTCCTCTTTACCCCGCCGACCACCAGCGCGATTCTCCCGGGGATCACCCGCGACACCATCATGACACTGGCCAAAGAACGCGGTTATGAAGTGCGCGAAGAAAACATTGCCCGTGAAGCCCTTTACCTTGCCGATGAAGTCTTCATGACCGGGACGGCCGCCGAAATTGTGCCGGTGCGCAGCGTGGATCAAATCACCGTCGGGGAAGGCAAGCGCGGTCCGGTAACCAAAGTGCTGCAAGAAGCGTACTTTGGTCTGTTCAACGGGACCACAGAAGACAAGTGGGGCTGGTTGGATTACGTTTACCCTGCCGACAAGTAATGAATACTCAGCTGCCCGCTGTCACCATCACAGCGGGCAGTGCCATACAGCAAAAGGATTGTCGTTATGCCTAAGTACCGTTCCGCCACCACCACCCACGGCCGCAACATGGCCGGTGCCCGCGCCCTGTGGCGTGCCACCGGTGTCAAAGATGAAGATTTCGGTAAGCCGATCATCGCCGTCGTGAACTCCTTCACCCAATTTGTTCCCGGCCACGTGCACCTCAAAGATCTCGGCCAGCTGGTGGCGAGAGAAATCGAAGAAGCGGGCGGTATTGCTAAAGAATTCAACACCATTGCCGTCGATGACGGGATCGCGATGGGCCACGGTGGGATGCTGTATTCCCTGCCGTCCCGTGAGCTGATCGCCGACTCAGTCGAGTACATGGTCAATGCCCACTGTGCTGATGCCATGGTGTGTATCTCCAACTGTGACAAAATCACCCCGGGCATGCTGATGGCCTCGCTGCGCCTCAATATTCCGGTGATTTTTGTGTCCGGTGGTCCGATGGAAGCCGGCAAAACCAAACTGTCAGATCAGATCCTCAAGCTGGATCTGGTGGACGCCATGATCCAAGGCGCCGATCCCACGGTATCCGATGAACAAAGTGAGCAGATCGAACGATCCGCCTGTCCGACGTGTGGATCATGCTCAGGCATGTTCACCGCCAATTCCATGAACTGCCTGACCGAAGCCCTTGGCCTCAGCCAACCGGGCAACGGTTCAATGCTGGCGACCCACGCCGACCGAGAGCAGCTGTTTATCAAAGCTGGCCAACGTATTGTTGAACTCACCAAACGCTACTACCTTGATGATGACAGTAATGCCTTACCACGCAATATCGCCAACAAAAAAGCGTTCGAGAATGCGATGGCACTGGATATTGCGATGGGCGGCTCCACCAATACGGTGCTGCACCTGTTAGCCGCGGCGCAGGAAGGGGAAATAGACTTTACGATGGAAGATATCGATCGCATGTCTCGCCGTGTTCCCCACCTGTGTAAAGTCGCGCCATCAACGCCTAAATACCACATGGAAGATGTCCACCGTGCGGGGGGCGTCTATGGCATTTTAGGTGAATTGGATCGTGCCGGTCTGTTCCATAGCGAGTGTTATAACATCCTCGGTCAAACCTTCGCCCAAACCCTGCCGGTGTACGACATTGCTGTTACCGATGACCCCGAGATCATCGATTTCTTCCGCGCAGGCCCGGCCGGTATTCGCACCACCAAAGCCTTTTCACAACACTGTCGCTGGGACACGGTCGATGATGACCGTGAAAATGGCTGTATCCGTACCCAAGCCCACGCCTTTAGCCAAGACGGCGGCCTCGCCGTGTTGTCAGGCAACATGGCGTTGGACGGTTGTATCGTCAAAACCGCTGGCGTCGATGACAGCTGCCTCGTCTTTACGGGGCCAGCCGTGGTATTTGAAAGCCAAGATACCGCCGTAGAAGGCATTTTATCCGGTCACGTAAAAGCAGGGGATGTGGTCGTGATCCGCTACGAAGGCCCGAAAGGCGGACCGGGGATGCAAGAAATGCTGTACCCCACCACCTACCTCAAATCCATGGGACTGGGCAAAGACTGTGCGCTGATCACCGACGGACGTTTCTCCGGTGGCACCAGTGGCCTCTCTATTGGCCATGTGTCACCGGAAGCAGCCAACGGCGGCACTATTGGATTGATTGAAAATGGCGACATCATTGCCATTGATATCCCTAACCGCACCATTGATTTGCAGGTTGACGACGCCACGTTAGCCACACGTCGCGAGCAAGCCGACCAACGCGGCTGGAAGCCAGTCGATCGCCAGCGAGAGGTCTCGCTCGCCTTGCGCGCCTACGCCCTTTTAGCCACCAGCGCCGACAAAGGGGCCGTGCGCGATAAGTCTAAATTGGAAGGATAGCGATGATGAATAACGCCCCGCAATGCGAGACACGCGAGAACTCGGCAACCGCCCCCAGCGGGGCCGATTACTTGCGCGAGATCTTACGCGCGCCGGTTTATGAAATCGCGCAAGTCACGCCACTGCAACCAATGAAACGCCTGACTGCCCGCTTGGGCAACCATATCCACCTGAAGCGTGAAGATCGCCAACCCGTGCATTCCTTTAAACTGCGCGGCGCCTACAACATGATGGCCCAACTGACCGAGGCACAGCGTCAGGCCGGTGTGATTGCCGCTTCCGCGGGCAATCACGCACAGGGATTGGCGCTGTCAGGGCAACAACTGGGCGTACAAGCGACCATTGTGATGCCACGTACCACACCCGACATTAAAGTCGATGCGGTGCGCAGTTTTGGCGGCAAAGTGGTGCTTCACGGCAGTAACTTTGACGAAGCCAAAGGGCATGCCGAGCAACTGGCTCATGAACATGGCTACACCTTCATTCCTCCGTTTGATCATCCGGCGGTGATCGCCGGTCAAGGGACGATTGGGGTGGAGTTAGTACAGCAAAATGGCCACCTTGATTACATTTTTGTCCCTGTCGGGGGCGGCGGCTTGGCAGCCGGGATTGCGGTGCTGATCAAACAGCTGATGCCCAACATCAAGGTGATTGGAGTCGAAGCGGAAGATTCAGCCTGTCTGCGAGCGGCGCTGGATGCCGGTCAACCGGTGATGTTGGATCAAGTGGGCATGTTTGCCGACGGGGTCGCGGTCAAACGCATTGGCAGCGAGACCTTTCGGTTGTGTCAGCAGTATTTGGATGATGCCATCACTGTCAGCAGCGATGAAATTTGCTCGGCCGTGAAAGATATTTTTGAAGATACCCGTGCCATTGCAGAGCCCTCAGGGGCGCTGTCACTGGCAGGGTTGAAAAAGTATGCCGACGCCCACCAATTGCAAAACAAACAAATGGCGGCGATTTTATCCGGTGCGAACCTCAACTTCCATGGGCTGCGCTATGTGTCGGAGCGCTGTGAGTTAGGGGAAAAACGGGAAGGATTACTGGCCGTCACGATTCCGGAACAGCCGGGAGCGTTTCTTCATTTCTGCCACCTGCTCGGGGGACGCGCGGTGACAGAGTTTAACTACCGGTACAGCGATGCGCAGTTGGCGAATGTGTTTGTCGGGGTGCGCTTGCTGCAAGGGCAAGACGAGCTCGACAGCATCATTACCGATCTGCGTAAAGGCGGTTATCCGGTGGTGGATCTGTCTGATGATGAAATGGCGAAAGTGCATGTGCGCTATATGATCGGTGGACGACCGTCCAAGCCGCTCAAAGAGCGTCTGTACAGTTTTGAATTTCCCGAATACCCAGGGGCGCTGATCAAGTTCCTCAATACGCTGGGCACGCATTGGAACATCAGCCTATTTAACTACCGCAATCACGGCGCAGACTATGGCCGGGTACTGTGTGGTTTCGAGCTAGAAGAGGCGGATCTGTTGTCGTTCACCAGTCACTTACGTGAACTGGGCTATCAATGGAAAGATGAAACCAACAATCCGGCTTATCGCTTTTTCTTAGCGCAGGGTTAGTGTCTCGAGCGTTCGAGCGTCGTGCTCTAGATCGTGGCGCTTTCGTCATCATGCAACAGCCCCTAACACGTCACCCTGCAAGACGACGTGTTAGGGGCTGTTTTTTGTGTCTTACTGCGCGGTGACATACCGAATACACGCTTGTAATTGCAGCATATGGCTTTCCACCAACGGCTGACGTAGCGTCGCGGGCAGTTGTGCATACAACCGGGGCAACGCGTGTAAATCTCCTTCCCATTCCCCTTGTGGGGTCGGTGACACCTGCTCACCCACGAACCACGCCAGCGGGCGCTGGGTCAGTATCGCAATACTGAGCAAGGTCGTGACGCGCGGCTCGGTTTTGCCGGACTCCAGATCCAAATACGTTTGCCGGGCAATATCCAGCTGTTTGGCCATCGCCACTTGCGAGATCCCAGTCGCTTCCCGTGCCGCTTTGATCCGCTTTGCAATTTGCGGTTTGATGGTGTCCATCTTGTACCCCTTGAACACAATGCTGGCGCGTCCCACACGGACGTGATGGTACTGACGCCATACAGCCATACATAGTCAGGAAATTATCCCTTACCGTCATATGTAAAGACGACGCACAAACTGTCAAAACGTGACCTCTAGTCGTCACTGCCTAGATACAGAGACAACGAGAACCGAGACGTGCCAATATTTACTGACACGCCTGACCATTTATTTATCACGTTGTGTCAGCGCACGGGTATATTCCGCCATAAAACCGGCTAAATTAATGCTTTGCTGCAAAATCACATTACGTGCAGAGTGGGGCAGGCGACTGAAATACTGCAACAAACGGTCAATCTCTTCTTTGTACTCACTCTCTAAGATCTCAATCCCTTCATCCCCGTAGACAAACCAGGTTAACGGGCGTTCTGTAATTTCAGCAATCTCGGACAGCACTCGGACTTTCGGCTCTGTTTTCCCCGTTTCCAAGTCCAAATACGTCTGTCTGGCGACTTTCAGCTGCTGTGCCATATGAACTTGTGTAAGGCCTTTCCACTCACGTGCTTCCTTGATACGCGCTGCTATCTTCGCTTTCGGATCTGTCATGTCACTCCTCCTGCTACCGCATAATGAATAATGCCTAACTTTCATTACTAGGATGCACAACATAAGCCAACTTGCCGAAAACCAACAAAGCACTTTAAAAACAACACTTTAAATTAAACATTAAAAAACCGCGTTGTATTATGAGTTGCATTTCGTCACAGGTCAGCATGCGATTACCAATTCGCAACATGCCAGTCGCCTTCTCATCCGACGCCTTCTCATCTAACGATAACCCCGCCAAAGTCGAAAAAGGCCAAAAACCAAAAGAAGAGGCACCCTTGCCTAGAGAATAGACGCCTCGTCATTCTCTAGGCAGAAAAAAAGCACCCCGAAGGGTGCTTCTTATCGTGCATGTTATGGCTTACTCGACCGTCACGGCTTTCGCTAGATTACGCGGCTGATCCACATCCGTCCCTTTGATCAGCGCCACATGGTAGGCCAGTAGCTGCATCGGTACGGTGTAGAAGATCGGGGCAATCACATCGTCCACACGTGGCATGGTGATGATCTTCATGCCTTCGCACGCTTCAAAACCGGCTTCATTATCGGCAAAGACATACAACAAGCCGCCACGCGCACGCACTTCTTCAATGTTGGATTTCAGTTTTTCCAACAGCTCATTGGTCGGGGCCACCACGATCACGGGCATATCCGCATCAATCAGTGCCAACGGCCCGTGTTTCAACTCTCCAGCAGCGTACGCTTCAGCGTGAATGTAGGAGATCTCTTTCAGCTTCAGGGACGCTTCTACCGCAATCGGGTAAAACTCGCCACGACCCAAGAACAAGGCATGTTGCTTATCAGCAAAATCTTCCGCCAACTGCTCAATCGGCTTATCAAACGCCAAGGCTTTTTCAATGTGTGTCGGCAGGGCATGCAGGGCATCGACAATCTGCTGCTCTTTGGCGCGATCAATCGTGCCTTTTTCTTTGCCCAGTGCCGTGACAAACATCAGCAACGCCACCAACTGGGTGGTGAATGCTTTGGTTGAAGCCACACCAATCTCGGTGCCCGCACGGGTCATGAAGGCCAAATCGGATTCACGCACCAATGACGAACCTGCCACGTTACACACCGTCATGGCTGACATGTAGCCTTTCTCTTTTGCCAAACGCAAGGCGGCGAGGGTGTCAGCGGTTTCCCCCGACTGCGACAAGGTGATCAGCAAGCTGTTTGGGCGAGTCACAAACGGGCGGTAACGGAATTCCGAAGCAATTTCGACATCACAACTGACACCGGCCATGGCTTCAAACCAATAACGGGCGACCATACCGGCGTTATACGACGTACCACACGCCACAATCTGCACGTGCTCCACATTCTCGAGAATGTCTTTCGCGCCGCTACCAATACTTTCCACGACCACAGAGTCGTTGCTAATACGGCCTTCCATGGTGTTGATCAATGCGCTTGGCTGCTCATAGATCTCTTTTTGCATGTAGTGGCGGTACTGGCCCTTATCTGCCGCATCTTGCTGCAACGTCGACTCGTGCACTTCACGCTGTACCGGCTCTCCATGGGTATCAAACACATTGACCGCACGGCGGGTAATTTCCGCCACGTCCCCTTCTTCGAGAAACATAAAGCGGCGAGTCACGTTCAACAGCGCCAGTTGATCGGACGCGAGGAAGTTTTCCCCCACACCAAGCCCAATCACTAACGGGCTGCCCGATCGCGCGACAACCACACGCTCCGGATCGCGGCGATCCATTACCACCGTGCCGTAGGCACCTTCCAGCTGGGTTACCGTTTTCTGTACTGCTTCCAACAACGTTGCAGACGTGCGGAGTTCCCATTCCACCAAGTGAGCAATCACTTCGGTATCGGTCTGAGAGTGGAAGGTATAACCGCGGCCGATCAAGCTATCACGCAGCACTTCATGGTTCTCAATGATGCCGTTGTGCACCAAGGAGATGTGATCCCCCGACATGTGAGGGTGGGCATTGGCTTCTGACGGCTCACCGTGCGTCGCCCAGCGGGTATGGGCAATGCCCGTGCCACCCACCAGTGGCGCTTGCTCAACCGCTTCCGCGAGGGCTTGTACTTTCCCTAAACGACGCACGCGCTGTAGTTCACCTTGCGGATCCACCACGGCCACACCGGCGGAGTCATAGCCGCGGTATTCCAAACGGCGTAAGCCTTCAATCAAGATCTCTGCTACATCACGTTGCGCTACCGCGCCCACAATCCCACACATCGTTGTTCACTCCTAAATTATGCGTCTGTCGCGCAAATCACTAGCACGCCATGTTGTTCAATTTGTTGTTTCGCAACCATGTCCAACCCGTCATCGGTGATCAGGGTGTTAATGTTCGCCCACGGCAATTCCAGATTCGGGATCTTCCGCCCGACCTTGCTGGACTCCACCATCACCACGACTTCACGGGCGACCTCTGCCATCACTCGGCTTAATCCCACCAGCTCATTAAAAGTTGTAGTCCCTCGATCGGTATCTATGCCATCGGCACCGATAAAAAGTTGATCGAAGTCATACGAACGCAGCACGGATTCCGCCACTTGACCTTGAAAGGCCTCAGAATGCGGATCCCACGTACCGCCCGTCATGAGCAAGGTCGGTTCGTTTTCCAACTCATTAAGCGCATTGGCGACATTGAGCGAATTGGTCATGACCACCAACCCGTGTTTATCCCCCAATAAGCTCAGTAAACTGGCCGTGGTACTGCCGCTGTCAATGATGATGCGATTATGGTCTCGGATCCGCGCCGCGGCCGCTTTGGCAATGGCTAACTTACAAACCGAAACCTGCTCTTCCACTTCATTGACCATTTCCGTCGGGATCGCCACCGCACCGCCATAGCGACGCAGTAAAAGGCCATTTTTTTCTAATGAAGCCAAATCCTTACGAATGGTCACTTCGGAAGTAGCAAAGTGTTTTGCCAGTGAGTCGACACTCACTTCGCCCTGCTCATTGACCATCACAAGGATAGAATGGCGGCGTTGTTGGGTATTTCTCTTGGACATGTAGTTACGAACTGATAGCTATAAGTTTCGATATGAAAGATAGAATAGCAGAGCAAAACTTTTAAGATCAAGCCTGTGGCATTAATTTTTCAAACGAAAGAAGACCTTAGATAGCAAGCTGACAAGAAAAGGGGAGAGAGAGGAGACGAAAAAAGCGCACGCATGGGACGTTTCAGAGACAAAAAAGGCAAGGGGAGCCCTTGCCTTCTTTCATTGTCACAGTGAGGATTACTTTTGTTTCACCGGACGTTTCCAGCCTTTAATGGTACGGGCTGGTGCGCGAGTGATCACTAACTCGCCTTCACCGATATTACGGTTAATGGTCGCACCGGCACCGATCGTTGCGCCGTTGGCGATTTTAACCGGGGCGATCAATTGGGTGTCAGAGCCGACAAACACATCATCGCCGATTTCGGTCTTAAATTTGTTCGCGCCATCGTAGTTACAGGTAATCGTACCGGCACCAATATTCACGCGCTCGCCGATTTCCGCATCGCCAAGGTATGTCAGGTGGTTGGCTTTTGAGCCTTTGCCCAAACGCGCTTGCTTGATTTCCACGAAGTTACCCACGTGTGCATTTGTCATCAATTCAGCACCCGGACGCAAGCGGCTAAACGGACCCACCGTACAGTCTTCACCCACGGTCGCGCCTTCAATGATGCTGTAAGGACGTACAATCGTGTTATCGTCGATTTCACAGTCTTTCAGGACACAGCCAGCGCCGATCATCACGTTGTTTCCCAACGACACGCAGCCTTCGATGATCACATTCACGTCGATCTCGACATCGGTACCGCACTGCAGTTCACCACGCAGATCAAAACGGGCCGGATCACGCAGCATCACGCCTTGCTCAAGCAGACGCTCTGCCTGCATCGCCTGGAACGCACGCTCCAGCTTCGCCAATTGAATGCGGTTATTAACGCCTTCTACTTCAATAGCACGCACAGGGTGTACCGCTTCTACCGCGCGGCCTTCATTATGGGCAATTTCAATGATATCCGTCAGGTAGTACTCACCCTGCGAATTGTCATTTTTCAGCGCTGACAACCAACGTTTTAGATCGCCACCGTTGGCCACCATCACGCCGGTATTGATTTCTTTGATCAGCTTCTGCTCTTCGCTGGCATCTTTCTGCTCAACAATCGCCACGACAGGGCCATTGCGACGCACAATACGGCCATACCCGGTCGGATCATCCAATACCACGGTAAGCAAGGCAATGCCGCCGCTCGGCTGCGCATCCAGCAGGTTTTCCAGGGTTTCAGTACTGATCAACGGGACATCCCCGTACAAGATCAGCACTTTCTCTTCATCGGCGAGTGCAGGACAGGCCTGGTTCACCGCATGACCGGTACCTAACTGTTCGGCTTGCAGTACCCACTGCACGGGCTCATCGGCCAACACGGCCTGCATTTGGTCACCACCATGCCCATAGACCAGGTGTACGTTATTCGCCCCGAGACCCATGCACGTGTCGATCACATGTTTGGCCATCGGTTTGCCTGCTAAGGTATGCAGTACCTTTGGCAGATTGGAGTACATGCGGGTTCCCTTACCCGCCGCCAAGATCACAGCACTGAAGCTCATAATCACCTATTCCTCTTGGTGCATATTTAAAGTCATCACTTACCGCATTGTATCGACTTGCAGTAACTGGGTTAAGGAAAAACATTGTTTTTTTACTTAGCCTGACATCATTATGCCACTGTCGCATACCGGCGACTACCGCCTTCCCTTTGCGAACATCGCACAGACATAAAAAAAGCGACCCGAGGGTCGCTTTTTTACATCGTCTGCCGAATTAGCGGGCTTTCTTAGTCAGCTCAATAACACGGAGCTGAGCAATGGCCTTCGCCAGATCACTGGCTGCCTGGGCAAAGTCGATATCACCGTGCTGATTGTGGATTCGCTCCTCAGCCTGGCGTTTTGCTTCTTCCGCTTTCGCCGCATCCAAGTCTTGGCCACGGATCGCCGTATCAGCCAGTACGGTCACCGCACTTGGCTGTACTTCCAGCATGCCGCCCGATAGGTAAATGACCTCTTCGTCGCCATTCTGCTTGGTGATACGTACCATACCTGGGGTGATAGCGGTCAGCAGCGGAGTGTGTCCTGCGTGAATACCCAGTTCACCTTCGCTACCGGTCACCTGAATGTTTTCAGCACGGCCAGAGAACAAACGTTGCTCTGCGCTGACGACGTCCAGATGGAAGGTTATCGCTGCCATGTCGCCTCCTACTTAGCTTAAAGCTTCTTCGCTTTTTCCAATACGTCTTCAATCGCGCCGCAGTACATGAATGCCTGCTCTGGGATATCATCGTATTCGCCAGCAAGAATGCCTTTGAAACTACGCAATGTCTCTTTCAGAGATACGTAGATGCCTGGGTCACCGGTGAAGACTTCAGCAACGTGGTAAGGCTGAGTCAAGAAACGCTCAATCTTACGTGCACGTGATACAGCTTGCTTATCAGCTTCTGATAGCTCGTCCATACCCAAAATTGCAATGATGTCTTTTAGCTCTTTGTAACGCTGCAGCAAGCTCTGAACGCCACGCGCGATGTCGTAGTGTTCCTGACCAACCACCAATGGGTCTAGCATACGAGATGTAGAATCCAATGGGTCGATCGCTGGGTATAGACCCAGAGACGCAATCTGACGAGACAGTACAACCGTCGCATCCAAGTGAGCAAACGTGGTTGCTGGTGATGGATCCGTCAAGTCATCGGCAGGGACGTATACCGCCTGTACAGACGTGATAGAGCCTGACTTAGTTGACGTGATACGTTCCTGAAGCACACCCATCTCTTCCGCCAGCGTTGGCTGGTAACCTACCGCTGATGGCATACGGCCAAGCAGTGCAGATACTTCTGTCCCTGCAAGGGTATAACGGTAGATGTTATCGATGAACAACAGTACATCACGGCCTTCATCACGGAAACGCTCAGCCATGGTAAGACCCGTCAGAGCAACACGTAGACGGTTACCTGGTGGCTCGTTCATCTGGCCGTAAACCATTGCTACTTTTGATAGCTCAGGATTTTCAACGTTTACAACGCCTGCTTCCTGCATTTCAAAGTAGAAATCGTTACCTTCACGTGTACGCTCACCCACACCGGCAAATACCGATAGGCCTGAGTGTTGTAGGGCGATGTTGTTGATCAGTTCCATCATGTTGACGGTTTTACCTACACCGGCACCACCGAACAGACCGATTTTACCACCCTTCGCGAATGGACAAATCAAGTCGATAACTTTCACGCCAGTTTCTAGCAGTTCCGTTACGTTTGACTGATCTTCGTAGCTTGGTGCTTCACGGTGAATCGCGTAACGCTCTTTCTCACCGATCTCACCACATTCATCAATTGGCTGACCCAGAACGTTCATGATACGTCCTAGAGTTGCAGTACCAACTGGAACTTCAATTGGGCGGCCTGTATTTTCAACAGACAAACCACGACGCAAGCCATCAGAAGTACCCATTGCGATACCACGTACAACGCCGCCACCTAGCTGCTGCTGCACTTCAAGAACAAGGATACCGTTCTCTTTTGCATCAACATGAAGGGCATCGTATACCTGTGGTACAGAGTCCTGTGGAAACTCGACGTCGACTACCGCACCGATGATCTGTACGATCTTACCTGTAGCCATCGTTTAATCCTCTAAACTTATTAATTCTTTGCCTTAAACAGCAGCTGCACCGGAAACGATTTCTGACAACTCTTGTGTAATCGCCGCCTGACGGGCTTTGTTGTACACCAGTTGTAGGTCGTTAATTAAATCTCCGGCGTTATCTGTTGCTGCTTTCATCGCAACCATTCGAGCCGCTTGCTCACTGGCAAGGTTCTCAACCACGCCCTGATAAACCTGTGATTCCACATAGCGGATCAACAGGGTATCGAGTAGGGGCTTTGGCTCGGGCTCATAAATGTAGTCCCAAGAGTGGTTACGCTGCATGTCTTCGTCTTCCGACTTAGGCAAAGGCAGCAATTGATCAATCACGGGTTCCTGCACCATGGTATTTACAAACTGGTTGTAAACCAGATACAGGCGATCCAATTGGCCTTCATCATATTTCTTCAGCATCACGCCAACCGTACCAATCAGTTCATCCACTGAAGGCTTATCGCCCAGGCCAGAGACCTGTGCAACCACGTTGCCGCCATAGCTGTTAAAGAATGCCGTTGCCTTCGCGCCAATCAGCGCTAAATCAACCTCGGCACCTTGATCTGTCCAGCCCTGAATGTCGTGGATAGCTTGTTTGAACAAGTTAATGTTCAAGCCACCACACAGGCCACGGTCAGTCGAAACAATGATGTAACCCACGCGCTTGGCTTCACGCTCCTCAAGATAAGGGTGCTTATACTCGAGGCTACCAAGGGCGATATGACCGATCACTTTGCGCATAGTTTGTGCGTATGGACGAGATGATTCCATTGCATCTTGCGTTTTACGCATTTTCGATGCGGCAACCATTTCCATCGCTTTTGTGATCTTCTGTGTGTTTTTCACACTTCCGATCTTGTTACGAATCTCTTTTGCGCTGGCCATCGTTACTCTCCGTTAGTGGGTGATCGCAAGCGATCACCAACCAATTACCAAGTCTGGGTCGCTTTGAAATCTTCAACCAGTTTCACGAACTGAGCTTCAATTTCATCGTTCCACGCACCCGTTTCATCAATCTGAGACACAAGCTCAGCAAATTGACCTTTGGCGAATGAAAGCAACGCAGCTTCGAAGTCAGCAAGCTTAGTCAGCTCAACATCGTTCAAATAGCCTTTTTCAGCAGCAAAAATCACCACAGCCTGCTCAAACACAGACATCGGTGCATACTGCTTCTGCTTCATCAATTCAGTCACTTTCTGACCGTGATCAAGCTGCTTCTTAGTTGCTTCATCAAGGTCAGACGAGAACTGAGCAAACGCCGCCAGTTCACGGTACTGTGCAAGCGCGGTACGGATACCACCAGACAGCTTCTTGATGATTTTTGACTGTGCCGCACCACCTACACGAGAAACAGAGATACCTGGGTCAACCGCTGGGCGGATACCGGCATTGAAAAGCTCTGTCTGTAGGAAGATCTGGCCATCAGTGATGGAGATAACGTTGGTCGGTACGAACGCAGAAACGTCACCGGCTTGCGTTTCAATGATCGGCAATGCCGTCAATGAACCTGTACGACCTTTTACTTCACCGTTAGTGAACTTCTCTACATAGTGTTCGTTAACACGTGCTGCACGCTCTAGAAGACGAGAGTGGAGGTAGAAAACGTCACCAGGGAATGCTTCACGACCCGGTGGACGCTTCAGCAACAGTGAAATTTGACGGTAAGCCACAGCTTGCTTAGACAGATCATCATAAACGATCAATGCGTCTTCGCCGCGGTCACGGAAGTACTCACCCATTGCACAACCTGCATACGGTGCTAGGTACTGCAGTGCCGCTGCTTCAGAAGCAGATGCAACCACAACAATGGTGTTTTCCAACGCGCCATGCTCTTCCAGCTTACGTACAACGTTCGCAATGGTTGAGGCTTTCTGGCCGATAGCAACATACACAGAGTAAATACCAGAGTTCTTCTGGTTGATGATGGCATCGATAGCCATCGCCGTTTTACCTGTCTGACGGTCACCGATCACCAACTCACGCTGGCCACGGCCGATAGGGATCATCGAGTCAACGGCTTTGTAGCCGGTCTGTACTGGCTGATCAACCGATTTACGGTCGATAACGCCCGGTGCAATCACTTCAACAGGAGAGAATGTCTCTGTTTCGATTGGACCTTTACCATCAATTGGCTCGCCCAGGGTATTCACGACACGACCAAGCAGGGCTTTACCCACTGGCACTTCAAGAATACGACCGGTACCGGTTACTTTCATGCCTTCCTGAAGGTTGGCATAAGGACCCATTACAACCGCACCCACCGAGTCACGCTCAAGGTTCAGTGCCAGTGCGTAACGGCCACCTGGTAATTCAATCATTTCACCTTGCATTACGTCTGCAAGGCCATGGATACGAAGGATACCGTCACTCACAGAGATGATCGTACCTTCGTTACGCGCTTCACTTACAACGTTGAAATTTTCAATACGCTGTTTGATCAGTGCGCTAATTTCCGTGGAATTAAGTTGCATGCTCCAATTCCCCAAATCAAGACTGCAAAGCATCGCTCAGGCGGTCTAACTTGCCGCGTACTGAGTTATCGATGACTAAGTCTCCGGCTCTAATTACAACCCCAGCAATCAGGGTCTCGTCTACACTGCAATTCAGCTTCACTTTACGCTCAAGACGCTGTTCCAGCTTCTTGCTGATGGCTTCAAGTTGGCTATCGTCCAACGTAATCGCAGAGATCACATCAGCATCGATAGTCTTCTCCTGCTCACTTTTCAGTAGCAGAAACTCGTCACAGACAGCAGGAAGCGCTTTAAGGCGTCCATTTTCAGCCATCACCTTTAACAGGTTCTGGCCGAATTCGTTGAGTTGCTCACCACACACTGACACGAAAATTTCCGTCAGTTTGTCAGCAGCATAACCGCTATCAAGGATGTCCTTGATAGTCTCGTTTTTTGCTACTTCGGCAGCAAAGGTGAGCATTTCAGCCCATTGGGCCAGCTCACCTTTCTCAACCGCGAAATCAAAGGCTGCTTTAGCGTAGGGGCGTGCGATGGTAGTCATATCCGACATGTGCTTGCCCCTTTAATTACAGTTCTGCAGTGACTTTGTTAAGAAGATCAGCGTGCGCATCTTTATCGATAGTACGCTCAATGATTTTCTCAGCACCAATCACAGCCAGAGTTGCAACTTGTTTTCTTAGCTCATCACGAGCACGGTTACGTTCTGCTTCGATCTCAGCAAGACCTTGAGCCAGAATTTTATCGCGCTCAGCAAGGGCTTCCGCCTTTGCTTCATCAATGATCTGAGACTTGCGCTTATTGGCTTGCTCGACGATCTCAGTTGCAGTACGTTTTGCTTCTTTCAGTTGATCAGAAGCATTTGACTGCGCCAGGTTCAGGTCTTTGGCAGCGCGATCAGCAGCTGCCAAACCGTCAGCAATTTTTTTCTGACGTTCTTCGATCGCTTCCATGATAGGTGGCCACACATATTTCATGCAGAAGACCACAAACATAAAGAAGGCGATTGCCTGACCCAGCAAGGTTGCATTCATATTCACAACGCATCTCCTTAAAAAGGGTTGCTAGGATCCGTTCGTTCGTTGATTAACCAGCTAGCTGGCCAACGAATGGGTTTGCGAATGTGAATAGTAGAGCGATTACGATACCGATCATTGGAACCGCATCAAGTAGACCCGCAATGATGAACATCTTAACTTGAAGCATTGGCGCCATTTCAGGTTGACGTGCAGCACCTTCAAGGAACTTACCACCAAGAAGGGCGAAACCAATCGCAGTACCCAGTGAAGCAAGACCTACAATGATGCCCACGGCAATTGCAGAAAAGCTTAGTAAAGTTTCCATCACTATCTCCAGTTTATAGTTGTCGGCTAAAGTGCCAGTAAAAAATTGAATAATTTACAAATAATCGTTAATGATTGTCTTCATGCGCCTGAGACAGGTACACAATAGTCAACATCATAAACACGAACGCTTGAATTGTAATGACCAGGATGTGGAAAATTGCCCACGGTAACGACCCTAGCCACTGAGCCCACCACGGCATCAATGCCGCAATCAGGATAAACACCACCTCACCAGCGAACATGTTACCGAACAGACGCATGCCCAGTGAAATTGGTTTTGCCAGTAGCGAAACAATTTCAAGAAGCAGGTTGAACGGGATCATGACAGGGTGATTGAACGGGTGAAGAGCCAGTTCTTTCGCAAAGCCACCTAACCCTTTCACTTTGATGCTGTAGTAGATCATCAATGCGAAAACGCCCAGTGCCATTGCCATGGTGATGTTGACATCAGCCGTTGGTACCACCTTAAGATAAGGAATACCCAGCCAATGCTCTGCAGGATAAGGAAGAAAATCAATTGGCACCAAGTCCATGATGTTCATCAGCAAAATCCAACAGAAAATGGTCAGAGCCAGAGGAGCTATCAGCGGGTTGCGGCCATGGAAAGTATCTTTGACGTTAGAGTCAACGAACTCAACCATGATTTCCACAAAACACTGTAGTTTCCCAGGAACTCCTGATGTCGCTGATTTCGCAGCCTTGCGGAACACCCAAAGAAAGAGTAAACCGGTAAGGGCTGAGAAAAACAGGCTATCAATATGAACCGTCCAGAAGCCACCATCACCCACTGCCAAATTGGTCAGGTGGTGAGTAATGTAGCCCGACGGCGTTAGCGCTTCACCTGGCGCAGCCATAACTCATCCTATTTGTTGTTGTTAATGAATAAAACCGGCCCAAAGATGTTGATTCCGAGAGCCAGCAAATAGGTCAGTTTGAGGGGAACAAGTTCCACCTCGACATACAGGTAAACAACGGCAAAGAGAATGACCGTGATGAGGATTTTCAGCACTTCACCACCAAAGAAGGACGCCATGATCAAACGGGCCTTGCGGGCACCGCTGAACAAAAACGCACAGCTGGCAAAGGCGGCGTTAGCGATCACAAAGATGCCACCACCGATTAATGCAGAGATTCCCCAGTCAACACTGACAGCAAAAACTGCCAAGATTGCCGTTGCTAACACGACGCCAGATTGTAGCAACAGTAACCGTTTCGCCAAGTGGCGTCCCGGCTTAACCAGCGCCGATACCATGTATTCGTTCCTCGAGTCCTTTCCTCTGCACATACAGCGTGCTGGGAAAACTGCGAAAATTATACGGCTCATTAGATTGAATGCAATCTAATCGCAGCAAAAAAAAGTGTTAGATTTTACAACACACTAACTTGATCACGGCATTGTAATTTTTGCAACAATTTATGCACGTTTTGTGTCACATTTCGTCGCCGAACATTGCAAGAAGTTGCTTAAGCTTGTCAGCTTCATCAAAGCGAATAACGATCTTTCCCTTACCGCTTTTCTGCTGATCAATCGCCACTTGGGCGCCAAATCGCTCACTTAGGCGATTTTCTACCGCTTCTAACGCCGGATCCATGGTCGCTTTTTTCGGGGCCGCGGTCGGAGTAAGTAGCTGCTTCACCAAGCGCTCGGTTTCACGAACCGTTAACACGCGCGCTACAACCTGCTGAGCGATATCCAGCTGTTGTTCGGCCGTTAATGGCAGCAACGCACGAGCATGACCCATCTCTAACTGCTTACGCTCGACCATTTGCTTCACCGCATCGGTTAACTGGTTCAAACGCAATAAGTTAGATACGGCTGCGCGTGATTTACCGACGGCTTCAGCGATTTGCTGGTGCGTCAGGGAAAACTCCAGCTGCAAACGCGCCAATGCCTGCGCTTCTTCAATCGCATTAAGATCTTCGCGCTGAATATTTTCAATCAATGCAATGGCAATCGTTGCGCGATCATCCACCACTTTGATGATACAAGGCACAGCCTGAAGCCCCGCTTGACGGGCGGCGCGCCAACGTCGCTCACCGGCAATGATCTCAAACTGCTGCGATGCAATCTCACGCACCACAATCGGTTGGATCACCCCTTGCGCACGGATGGATTCTGCCAGCTCAGCCAAGGCTTCGGTCGACATATCACGGCGAGGTTGGTACTGACCCGCGACCAATTGCGTGATCGCTAACGTCTGTAATTGACCGTCTGCCGACAGGGTTTGTGCCTGTTCCGCTTTTTGTTGACGCTGTAGAGCCACCGAGCTGGTTGCCAGTAACGCATCAAGGCCCTTTCCAAGGCCTCGTTTATTCATGTTCATGGTTGACCCTTATGCATCGACCGTGTCAGCACTGCGCGCGATTTCATCGCGTCGAATGATCTCCCCAGCCAATGCCAGGTAGGCTTTTGCACCACTGGAATATTTGTCGTAGTACATGGCAGGGCGACCGTGGCTTGGCGCTTCTGCCAAACGCACGTTGCGTGGGATCACGGTTCGATAGACTTTGTCGCCAAAATGCTTTTTCAGCTGTTGCGACACCTCATTGGCGAGACGGTTACGTGGATCATACATCGTACGTAACAAGCCTTCGATTTTGAGGTTGCTGTTGACGACAGCTGTCAGTTTACTGATGGTATCCATCAACGCTGTCAGGCCCTCAAGGGCAAAGTACTCGCATTGCATCGGTACCAATACCGAATCTGCGGCAGTCATAGCGTTGATTGTAAGAAGGTTTAAGGCGGGAGGACAATCAATAAAGATGAAATCATAGTTACCACGAACACCCTCTAAAGTGGTACGTAAACGTACCTCTCGGGCGAACACTTCCATCAATTTGATTTCCGCTGCGGTGACGTCACCATTGGCAGCTATCAGATGATAGCCGCCCGTGGTTTCTTTGATCACAACATCATTGAATGGGGTTTCTTCGACAAGAAGCTCATACGCCGTCGCATCGACCTGGTATTTGTCCACACCGCTCGCCATGGTGGCGTTGCCTTGGGGATCCAAATCAATCACCAACACCTTGCGTTGCGTCGCAGCTAATGAAGCTGCCAAGTTGACACACGTTGTGGTTTTACCCACGCCTCCCTTCTGGTTGGCTACCGCTATGACTCTTCCCACAAAAAAACCTCATCCATTAACCCTTTGCAGCCAAGATTACTAGATGACGCTCGCCTTCTAACTCGGGAACTTGCAAAGATTTGACCTCTGTCACAGAACACCATGTCGGTAATTCTGCCACTTCCTGTTGATTGAACTGTCCTTTCAGTGCCAAGAAGCAACCTTGCTCCGTTGGCAAATGCTGACACCATGACACCATATCGTTCAGTGAGGCAAAGGCACGGCTCAATACCATGTCAAAACCCACTTCCGGTTGGAACGCTTCCACGCGGCTTTGCACGGCGGTCACATTGGTGATTTTCAGCTCGTGCAAGACCTGGCGAATGAAGCGAATGCGCTTACCCAAGCTATCAAGCAGGGTAAAATCTTTATCCGGATTCATGATCGCCAATGGGATCCCCGGTAAGCCAGGGCCCGTGCCGACATCGATAAAGCGCTCACCCTGCAGGTGAGGGCTGACCACAATACTATCCATGATATGTTTCACTAACATCTCATAGGGATCGCGGACCGAGGTCAGATTATACGCTTTATTCCACTTATCCAGCATGGCGACATAGCCAACCAGCTGATCAATCTGCTGTTCTGTGACCGTCAGGTCAGTTTGCGCGATCAATTGCGCTAAACGTTGTTTCACGATGCACTCCTAAGCGCCTTTTTTTAACACGCCCTGTTTTTTAAGGAAAACCAACAGAATAGAAACCGCTGCTGGCGTAATGCCAGAAATGCGCGAGGCCATGCCGATGGTTTCAGGACGGGCGTCATTGAGCTTCAATACCACTTCGTTCGACAGGCCTTTCACTTGGCTGTAGTCCATGTCTAACGGCAGCTTGGTGTTCTCATGACGCAGGGATTTTTCCACTTCGTCTTGCTGACGATCAATATACCCTTGGTATTTAACCTGGATTTCCACTTGTTCGCTGGCTTGGGCGTCATCATGCGCTGGGCCGAACATGTCAATGGTCGTCAGTTGCTCATACGTCACTTCCGGACGGCGCAGCAGATCTTCACCGCTCGCTTCACGGGCAATCGGCGATTTTAGGATCGCATTCACGGCCGCCACCTGCTCAGAGTTTGGTGTCACCCAAATCCCTTTCAGACGTTGACGCTCAGATTCCATGTTTTCCATTTTCTGGTTGAAGCGCGCCCAACGTGCATCGTCCACCAAACCATATTGGCGACCCATTTCGGTCAAACGTAAATCTGCGTTGTCTTCACGCAACAGCAAACGGTATTCCGCGCGCGAGGTGAACATACGGTATGGTTCTTTGGTGCCCATGGTCGACAAATCGTCGATCAACACGCCCATGTAAGCCTGATCACGGCGTGGGCTCCAGCCTTCTTTGTCTTGAGCAGACAACGCGGCATTCATGCCCGCAAGCAAACCTTGTGCGGCCGCTTCTTCATAGCCAGTGGTGCCGTTGATTTGACCCGCAAAGAACAGGCCATCAATGAATTTGGTTTCAAACGTCTGCTTCAAATCACGCGGATCGAAGAAATCGTATTCAATCGCATAACCCGGACGCATGATAGCGGCATTTTCAAAGCCTTTCATTGAGCGCACGATTTGCATCTGCACGTCAAAGGGCAAACTGGTTGAGATCCCGTTCGGGTACAACTCATGCGTCGTTAAGCCTTCAGGCTCGATGAAGATCTGGTGACTGTTTTTATCGGCAAAACGCATCACTTTGTCTTCGATCGACGGACAATAACGTGGGCCGATCCCTTCGATCACGCCAGAATACATCGGGCTACGATCCAGGTTATTACGGATCACATCGTGTGTTTTCTCATTGGTGTGTGTAATAAAACACGGGATTTGACGCGGATGATCCGACGACTTACCCATAAATGAGAACAATGGCGTTGGGTTATCGCCGTGCTGGGCTTCCAATTGACTGAAATCGACCGTACGCGCATCAATACGTGGAGGCGTACCGGTTTTCAGACGATCCACGCGGAAAGGCAATTCACGCAGACGTGATGCCAATGCGATCGACGGTGGATCCCCCGCGCGGCCGCCGCTGTAATTTTCAAGACCAATGTGGATCTTACCGCCCAAGAACGTACCGACTGTCAGTACGACCGCTTTGGCACGGAACTTCAGTCCCATTTTCGTTACAGCTCCCACCACACGGTGGTTTTCAATGATCAAATCATCAACAGATTGCTGGAACAACGTTAGGTTGGGTTGGTTTTCCAACGCTTCACGGACAGCGGCCTTGTACAGGGCACGGTCGGCTTGGGCGCGGGTTGCACGCACCGCAGGGCCTTTGGACGCGTTGAGGGTACGGAATTGGATCCCGCCCTTATCAATGGCCTGGGCCATCAAACCACCCAGGGCATCAACTTCTTTAACCAGGTGTCCTTTCCCGATCCCGCCGATCGCCGGGTTGCATGACATCTGTCCCAACGTATCGATGTTGTGTGTCAGCAATAAGGTTTTTTGTCCCATACGGGCGGCCGCCAATGCGGCTTCTGTCCCAGCATGGCCGCCACCAACGACGATGACATCAAAATTGTCCTGGTAAAACATGAAACTACCTCGGGTATTCAAAATTGGCAGTGCGTTGTCTTTGCGCAAAGGAGGATCATTCTATCCTGTTTCGCGAAAAGAGAGAATCTTTCCTGAAGATCATTTGATCCAAGATTATTGGCTCTTTAAATATATATAAGATCTTTTAAAGAGATCTTCTGTTAGATCTATTATATAGATCGCCCGATCGTGTGGATAAGTGATAAATGATCCTAATGATCATGTTGTTAGGGAGGATCATTTGCTGTGGAGCAGCTTGGATCTTCATAAGGATTAGCTGGGATCAAAATCGCCACTTATCAACAAGGGGATCCGAGTGGATAAGTTATTAAATGGATAACTATGGGTTGATCACCGTTTAGATCTATAGTTATCCACAGAAAAAAGATCAAAAAAAGCTAAAAATGAGGACTCTTTTTGGCCGATTTTTACGGATTCAGGGTGGTTTTCCACGTTTCCAGCCACTGTTCAGCAGGATCTTCAGGCACCGGATCGCGTGATACATCGATATCAAGGCGATCCCCTAAGCGTGTCGCCCCCAATGCCTGCAGTTGTTGATCAATATTTAGCGCGGCAGCACAGAAGGTATCGTAACTGCTATCCCCTAAGCCAACCACGCCGTATTTTAGGCCACTGAGATCGGGTTGTGTGTCGCGTAATTGTGTCATGAACGGTTGGATATTGTCTGGGTAGTCGCCGGCACCGTGTGTAGCACAGACAATCAGCCATACAGAGGCAATATCGAGGTCGTTAAGGTCCGCGTGATTGTGGATATCGGTGTCATGACCGGCTTGGTCAAGTAAATCGGCCAGATGATCGGCGACGTACTCAGCACCGCCGAGGGTACTGCCGGTGATCAAAGTGATTAAGCTCATGGTTTCTCTCTTGGCTACGCGTTGGGATATTCATGCACAGTCAGGCTATGCACAGGCATTGTATCGCCTCTGGCCAAAGATATCAGTAGGATCCAAGGAGAAAGAAGGGGATGTGCAGGAGGGTTATGCACAGCCTGTCCAGATGATCCCAGACAGACTGCGGAGGGGATCGTATGCCCGTGACGGGCCGGATCCGTTATTTACCGATACAGAACGAGGTGAAGATCCGACCCAATAGATCGTCGGAGGTGAACTCACCGGTGATTTCACTGAGGTGCTGTTGCGCTAAACGCAACTCTTCCGCCAGAATTTCACCGGCCATGTAGCCTTCAAGCTGTTCTTTGCCGATTTCCAAGTGACTCGCGGCACGCTCCAGCGCATCCAAGTGGCGACGACGCGCCATGAAGCCGCCTTCTGTCGTCCCAGCAAAGCCCATGCATTCTTTCAAGTGGTCACGCAGGCTGTCGATACCGTCATTGGTACGGGCTGATAGGCGGATCAATGTCGGGTTATTCACGTGGCAGATCCCGGCGGTTTCACCGGTCAGTTCTACCTTGTTACGGATCACCGTGATACCCAGACCCGCTGGCAGGCGCTCGATAAACTCCGGCCAAATCTCTGCCGGATCGGTGGCGTCGGTGTCGGTACTGTCGACCATAAACAGGACGCGGTCGGCTTGCTGGATTTCATCCCATGCACGCTCAATACCAATGCGTTCTACCTCGTCAGAGGCCTCACGCAGGCCGGCAGTGTCGATAATGTGCAGTGGCATGCCATCGATGTGGATATGCTCACGCAGGACGTCACGGGTGGTCCCTGCGATGTCAGTCACGATGGCACTGTCTTTGCCTGACAGGGCGTTCAGCAAGCTGGATTTACCGGCGTTCGGACGTCCAGCAATCACCACCTTCATCCCTTCACGCATGATCGCGCCTTGGTTGGCTTCACGGCGTACCGCTTCCAGACGGTCAATGATGCCGTGCAGATCGCCCGTGACTTTGCCATCAGAGAGAAAATCGATTTCTTCTTCTGGGAAATCAATGGCTGCTTCGACGTAGATACGCAGGTGGATCAGCGCTTCGACCAATTCGTTCACACGCTGCGAGAAGGCGCCTTGCAGCGATTTGAAGGCACTCTTCGCGGCTTCTTCAGAACTGGCATCGATCAAATCGGCAATCGCTTCCGCTTGCGCCAAATCGAGTTTGTCGTTCATGAACGCACGTTCGGAGAATTCCCCTGGGCGGGCTGGACGGATACCGTCAATCTGCAGGATACGGCGGATCAACATGTCCATCAGTACCGGGCCACCGTGGCCTTGCAGTTCCAGCACGTCTTCCCCTGTGAAGGAATTCGGGCCTTTGAAGAACAAGGCGATACCTTGGTCCAGTGCGGTGCCGTCGTCGTTTTTAAACGGCAGGTATTCGGCGTAACGCGGTTTCAGTTCACGGCCTGCCACGGCATGTGCCACGGTGGTAGCCAGTGGGCCGGAGACGCGAATAATGCCGACGCCGCCACGGCCGGGCGGTGTTGCCTGGGCAACAATGGTATCTGTATGTGCGATCATATTCTTAGCTTATTAATAAAGACGCTGTAATTGTAAACAGAGGCAATAAAAAAGGCGACCCGAAGGTCGCCTTTTCAACAAAGAGTGTCACCAGAGTTACTTGGTGTGCAGCCCTTTCTTCTCCAACGAACGGTAAATCAACGTTTGCTGGATCAGGGTTACGATGTTCGATACCAACCAGTACAGTACCAGACCTGCTGGGAACCATAGGAAGAAGAACGTGAACATGACTGGCATGAACGTCATGATCTTCTGCTGCATTGGATCGGTAACGGTGCTTGGGCTCATCTTCTGGATCATGAACATCGTGATACCCATCAGGATAGGTAGCACGTAGTACGGGTCTTGTGCCGACAAGTCATGGATCCAACCGAAGAATGGCGCGTGACGCAGTTCAACGGATTCCATCAGTGCCCAGTACAGTGCAATGAAGATAGGCATCTGTAGCAAGATCGGGAGACAGCCACCCAATGGGTTCACTTTCTCTTTCTTGTACAGTTCCATCATTTCTTGGCTCATGCGCTGGCGGTCGTCGCCAATACGCTCACGCATTGCTTGCAGCTTAGGCTGTAGCATGCGCATTTTTGCCATCGAGGTGTACTGTGCTTTCGTTAGCGGGTACATCGCACCACGTACGATGAACGTCAGGATGATGATTGCAACACCCCAGTTACCCACCAAGCCGTGAATGAATGACAGCAAGCTGTGTAGCGGGCTGGCAATAAACCATAGCCAACCGTAGTCCACGGTCAGGTTTAGGTTCGGTGCCGTCGCTTCCATTTGCTTTTGCAGTTTTGGACCGACCCACAAGGTGCTCTTGATGGTATCAGTTTGGCCTGAGGCGATGGTGGTCATTGGCAGACGCACGCCCATGTAGCCATAGTCGCCTACAGTACGGGTGTACAGGTTGCTGACACCTTGCTCGCGTGGGATCCACGCGGTCACGAAGTAGTGCTGCATCATCGCAGCCCAACCGTGTTGCTTGATTTCTAGAGACAGGTTCTTGTCCTGCATCTCATCAAAGCTGTACTTCTTGTAGTTAACGTCGTCAGCTGAGTAAGCGCCGCCACGGTACGTTGGCATCGTTAGGCTGCCACCGTCATCCATCAGGTTCTGCTTCAACTGCGCATACATCTGAACCGTTGTTGGTGCGTCACTCTGGTTGTCGATGGTGTAATCCACGTCAACCGCGTAGTCACCGCGTTTTAGCACATAGGTTTTGGTGTAGCTGATGCCGTCTTTGCTGTACGTCAGTGGTACACGCAATTCGTCTTGACCCGCAGCAAGCGTGAAGCTGTCTGCGGTGGCATGCAGTTGTGCACGGCTCGTCGAATCAATGCCGTTCGCGCCGATCAGGCCCGATTGTGCAGTGTAAACGTGGTTTTTAATATTTTTAAGCAGGACGAAGGGATCGGTTGAATCCAATTCGTTGTTGTAAGCAAGCAGTTTTGCTTCAACAATGTCGCCACCTAGCGTATCGACTGTAAGCGACAGGACATCGGTGTTAATGGTGATAAGGTGTTGAGAAGTGCCTTGATCGGGAATGGTCTGGCCTTCATCGGAATGCGAAGGAACATCACCACTGATGTTGGTTTGTTGCGCTACACCCTGGCTTTCTGGCTGTGGGTTGCTGTCCATGTTCCATTGCTGAAATAGCAGGAAAGAGACAAACAGTAGGGCAATTAACAGAATATTGCGTTGGGAATCCATCGTTAATTATCTCTGTCGTTATGCTTGGTTAGCGGAACGGGGTCGTAGCCACCGTCGGTTAAAGGATGACATCTTAATAGACGTTTCGCTGCGAACCAACCACCTTTTATCGCTCCATGCGCTTTTATTGCTTCAATGGCATATTGAGAACATGTGGGGGTAAAGCGACAACGGGGCCCAATAAGCGGACTTATTGCCAGTTGGTAAAAGCGGACTAGTCCTACGACTAGCCACGCGAAGGGCGAGACAGGCGATGCCATAATTTGTCTAGCAATGTGAAAAGTTCTTCATTGCTCAACTCACTGGCACTCTTCTTGGCGATAACAACAAAATCCTTGGCTGGCAGATCAGCTTGCGTTAGACGAAAACTCTCACGCGTGATGCGCTTGAATTGATTTCGACCGACAGCGGTTTTAATCTGTTTTTTGGGTACAGCAAGGCCGAGACGTGGATGGTCAAGGTTGTTAGGACGGGCAAGAATGGTCAAGTGGGGAGAGCCAGCACGTTGAGCTTGCTGGAAGACTTTTTTGTAATGTTCGGGAGTTAGCAGACGTAACTCCCGAGGAAAAGCGAGCTTATTCAAAATAATCAGTGATTATTTAGAAAGACGCTTACGGCCTTTAGCGCGACGAGCATTGATTGTTGCGCGACCGTTCTTAGTAGCCATGCGTGCACGGAAGCCGTGAGTACGCTTGCGCTTTAGAACTGTTGGTTGAAAAGTGCGTTTCATGGGTATTACCTTAAATTAACTGATCAGTTTTTAAGTATTGTCTAGGTTTCCGACTGTGAACAATCGGCTGCCTCTAAACAAAGAGGCGGAATTGTAATCACTGGCTTTTAAATAGTCAATCATTACAGCCGTAGAAACTACGGGCGCTGAATTATACTTCGTCTGCGGCAGAGTTCAAGGATCCTGCGTGGATCCCTACCTGTTTTTGGCGTTTTTTTAACCGAGGATCCGGCTAAAGGGGCGCGATCTGATGTTGGAAACCGTTTTTTTATTTATTTCTCTCTATATAACGATCATCCGAGCAGTGATTTTCCGTGGCAAGGGCCCTTTATCGATGTGCTTGTGGGCGGACGATGGGGAATGCGGGAGACGCATAGTCGGTCGATTTTTTTCTCTGCGTTGATGTGTTTTGTCGTGTTGCGTCTTTTGGGAACCCTTTATTCATCACTCAACGAGGTGCGTTGTGTCGGGTAAACGGAACAGAAAACGCGAGGGTGCATCCTGTTTATTGTCCAATGAGGTGAGGGAGGGGGTTATGGTGTGTCGTGGCGGGCATACTCTGCGGTAAAAGGCCTTTTTTTTTCGATAACGCGGAATAATGTCAAATCCCCGTTTATTCGGTGTATTTGGGGCAATTGTTCATGACTTTGTGGGTAAGCAGGGGTAAAAGTGTGTTGATCTTCCCTTTTTATGTGCGATCCATGTGAATAAGTCCGATCTTATTCACCGGATCTGCGATCTCTTTGCTGGCGATCCTGCGCCAGCGGGTATAAAATTGCATCCCTTTTTGTGTTTAGTTATTCAGTGTGGAGTCGAACTTGTCATCTTCGTTATGGTTGCAGTGCCTTCAACGCCTTCAAGAAGAACTCCCTGCAACAGAATTCAGTATGTGGCTTCGACCGCTTCAGGCCGAGTTGAGCGACAATACGTTGACCTTGTTCGCGCCGAACCGTTTTGTACTTGATTGGGTTCGCGATAAGTACCTCAACAATATCAACCGTCTGCTGAATGAGTTCTGCGGAAATGATGTGCCGATCCTGCGATTTGAGGTCGGTAGCCGTCCGGTCATCGTGCCCCCTCCGCAGCCTGCTGCTGTGCCAGCGCCGGTATTTGCCCCTACCGCTGTGTCCACACTGAACGATGAACCGCCTGCCCGTCGCTGGGAGCCTGCGCCGTCACCGGTTCAGCCGGAGTCGCAATCGGGCTACCGCTCGAACGTGAACCCGAAGCATAACTTCAATAACTTTGTTGAAGGTAAGTCGAACCAGTTAGGTTTGGCGGCGTGCCGTCAGGTGGCCGATAATCCGGGTGCAGCATATAACCCACTGTTTTTATACGGCGGCACCGGTCTGGGTAAAACCCACTTGTTGCATGCGGTGGGCAACGCGATAGCCGATCGCAAACCCAATGCCAAAGTGGTGTATATGCACTCCGAGCGTTTTGTGCAGGACATGGTGAAAGCCCTGCAAAATAATGCGATTGAAGAGTTCAAGCGTTACTACCGCAGTGTTGATGCGTTGTTGATCGATGACATCCAGTTTTTTGCCAACAAAGAACGCTCACAAGAAGAGTTCTTCCATACCTTTAATGCGTTATTGGAAGGCAATCAGCAGATCATTTTGACCTCTGACCGTTACCCGCGTGAAATTAATGGGGTGGAAGACCGCCTTAAATCACGCTTTGGTTGGGGGCTGACGGTGGCCATTGAGCCGCCTGAACTGGAAACCCGCGTTGCGATTTTAATGAAGAAGGCGGAAGATCATAATATTCGTCTAGCTGACGAAGTGGCCTTCTTTATCGCCAAGCGCTTACGCTCAAACGTGCGTGAGCTGGAAGGGGCGCTGAACCGTGTGATTGCCAATTCCAACTTTACTGGCCGCGCGATTACCATTGATTTTGTCCGTGAAGCCTTGCGTGATTTGCTGGCGCTTCAAGAAAAACTTGTCACGATCGATAATATTCAAAAGACCGTGGCAGAGTACTATAAGATAAAGATGGCGGACATGTTGTCCAAGCGCCGCTCGCGCTCGGTTGCTCGTCCTCGCCAGATGGCCATGGCACTCTCGAAAGAGCTGACAAACCATAGCTTGCCGGAAATCGGTGATGCGTTTGGTGGTCGTGACCACACCACGGTGCTGCATGCGTGTCGTAAGATCGAGCAGCTTCGTGAAGAAAGCCATGACATCAAAGAAGATTATTCCAACCTCATTAGAACACTGTCGTCTTAATATGAAATTTACCGTAGCACGCGAACACTTATTGAAACCCCTTCAGCAGGTCGCTGGTGCCTTAGGTAGCCGCCCATCACTGCCCATTTTAGGTAACATCCTGATGGTAGTTGACGACGGTTGCTTGTCGATGACCGGCACCGATCTGGAAGTGGAAATGATTGCCCGTCTGGCGCTGGAAGGGGATTTTGCCCTGGGTGCCGTCACGGTCCCGTCGCGTAAATTCCTGGATATCTGCCGTGGTCTGCCTGACAGCGCGGTGATCACGGTGGCGCTAGAAGGCGATCGCGTGATTATTCGCTCTGGCCGTAGCCGTTATACGTTATCGGTGTTGCCGGCCGCGGACTTCCCGAACATTGAAGACTGGCAAAGTGATGTGGATCTGCGTTTGCCGCAGGGCCGGATGCGTCAGCTGATAGACAGCACCCAATTTTCCATGGCGCACCAAGATGTGCGTTATTACTTGAACGGTATGCTGTTTGAAACCGACGGTCAGCAGTTGCGTTCTGTCGCGACTGATGGCCACCGTATGGCGGTGTGCGCCATTGAATTGGAAGAGGCCATGCCCGCCAAGCAGATCATTGTGCCGCGCAAAGGGGTGATGGAGCTGATGCGTCTGCTCGACAGCCCGGACGACGACGTACAGATCCAAATCGGTCACTCAAACATGCGCGCGCAAGTGAACAATTACATTTTCACTTCGAAATTGGTGGATGGCCGCTTTCCTGATTACCGCCGTGTGTTGCCGCAAAACAGCAACAAAGTGGTGGAAGCGAGCTGTGATGAACTGCGTAAAGCGTTCTCTCGTGCCGCGATTTTGTCGAACGAGAAATTCCGTGGCGTCCGCGTGAACGTGTCTGAGGGTGAGATGCGCATTACCGCCAATAACCCTGAGCAGGAAGAAGCCGAAGAGTTCTTGGATGTGAACTACCAAGGCGAGCCGCTGGAGATCGGGTTCAACGTCAGTTACGTGCTGGATGTGTTGAATACCCTGAAATGCGATCAGGTGCGCTGGTCACTGACCGACGCCAATGCCAGTGCGTTGCTGGAAGACAGCGCCAATGGCGATGCCATGTATGTGGTCATGCCAATCAGGCTCTAAGACATGGCGTTAACCCGTCTTATTGTCAAAGACTTCCGCAACCTTGAAGCCTGCGACATGACCTTGTCGCCAGGCTTTAATTTTTTGGTCGGTGCCAATGGCAGCGGCAAAACCAGCGTGCTGGAAGCCATTCATTTTCTCGGTCATGGTCGCTCGTTCCGCAGTCATTTGACCGGCCGGGTGATCCGCCATGAACAGCCGGAGCTGTTTGTGCATGGCCGGTTGCAATCCGCCTCACACATTGAATTGCCGGTAGGCATTAACAAAAAACGCGATGGCACCACCGAACTGAAAATCGGTGGCGAAGGGAGCCAAAAATTGGCCCAGTTGGCGCAGGTGCTACCGTTGCAACTCATTACTCCGGAAGGGTTTGATTTGCTCAGTGGTGGGCCGAAATTTCGTCGCGCTTTCATTGACTGGGGGGTCTTTCACGTTGAGCCTGCGTTTTATCACGCATGGAGTCGCGTTAAACGCCTGACCAAACAGCGCAATGCCTTGCTCAAAACGGCACGGCATTACCGTGAGTTGAGCTACTGGGATCAGGAATTGGCCGTCTTGGCGGAACAGATCGACCAATGGCGCGACACCTACCTGAGTGAGGTGAAAGCCAAAGCGGCGGAAATCTGCCAAGGTTTTTTACCCGAGTACGATATCCAACTGGGGTATTACCGCGGTTGGGAAAAAGAGACCCCCTATGCCGAGTTGTTACGCCGCAATTTTGAGCGTGATTGCCAGCTGGGGTATACCGCAAGTGGGCCGCATAAAGCGGACTTGCGGATCAAGGTCGCCGGGACACCGGTTGAAGATGTACTTTCCCGTGGTCAGCTTAAACTGATGGTGTGTGCGTTGCGTTTAGCGCAAGGGGTACACCTCACTGAGGCGACGGGCAAGCAGTGTATCTATTTAATTGATGATTTTGCTTCCGAGCTGGATAGCCATCGTCGCACCTTGTTAGCACAACGGTTACAGGCCACTGGCGCCCAAGTGTTTATCAGTGCGATCAGCATTGAACAGATAGCTGAAATGCATGATGAAAATGGCAAGATGTTTCATGTGGAACACGGTAAAATAACCGCAGGATAATTTAAGCGAGAGTAACTCAATGTCCAACAACTACGATTCATCAAGTATCAAGGTATTAAAAGGCCTTGATGCGGTACGTAAGCGCCCAGGGATGTACATTGGCGACACCGATGACGGTACTGGTTTGCACCATATGGTCTTTGAGGTTGTCGATAACTCTATCGATGAAGCGCTTGCCGGTCACTGTGAAGATATTATTGTCACTATCCATGAAGATGGGTCAGTGTCGGTGAGCGATGATGGTCGTGGTATCCCAACAGAGATACACGAGGAAGAGGGTGTCTCGGCCGCTGAAGTTATCATGACGGTATTGCACGCCGGTGGTAAGTTTGACGATAACTCCTACAAAGTGTCAGGTGGTCTTCACGGGGTGGGCGTTTCCGTTGTGAACGCACTGTCTGAAAAAGTGGAATTGACCATCAACCGCGGTGGTGAAATCCATCAGCAAGTCTATCACCATGGCGAACCTCAAGCCCCGCTAGCTGCGATTGGTACCACGGACAAAACCGGTACCCGTATCCGTTTCTGGCCAAGTGATGCGACGTTTACTAACATTGAATTCCATTACGAAATTTTGGCTAAACGCCTGCGTGAATTGTCATTCCTTAACTCTGGCGTGTCCATCAAACTGATTGATGAGCGTGAGGAAGGCAAGATGGACCACTTCATGTATGAAGGGGGCATCCGTGCATTCGTTGAGCACTTAAACCGCAATAAAACACCTATCCATCAGAAAGTGTTCCATTTTGATACAGAGCGTGAAGACGGTATTTCCGTTGAAGTGGCGATGCAGTGGAACGATGGCTTCCAAGAAGGGGTGTACTGTTTCACCAATAACATTCCACAGCGAGACGGTGGTACTCACCTTGCTGGTTTCCGTGGCGCCCTAACGCGTACTCTGAACTCCTTTATGGATAAAGAAGGCTACTCGAAGAAGGCGAAAACCGCGACGTCCGGTGATGATGCGCGTGAAGGTTTGGTGGCCGTTATTTCGGTAAAAGTCCCGGATCCTAAATTCTCTAGCCAGACCAAAGATAAGCTGGTGTCTAGCGAAGTGAAAACCGCGGTTGAATCCGCGATGAACGAGAAATTTGCAGAATTCTTGTTAGAAAGCCCTGCCGACGCCAAGATCGTGTGTGGCAAGATTATTGATGCCTCACGTGCGCGTGAAGCCGCACGTAAAGCCCGTGAGATGACGCGCCGTAAAGGGGCGTTGGATTTGGCTGGCTTGCCAGGAAAACTGGCGGATTGTCAGGAAAAAGATCCCGCGCTTTCTGAACTCTACATTGTGGAAGGGGACTCTGCGGGCGGTTCTGCCAAGCAGGGTCGTAACCGTAAGAACCAGGCTATCCTACCGCTAAAAGGTAAGATCCTGAACGTAGAGAAAGCCCGTTTTGACAAGATGCTGTCTTCGCAAGAAGTGGCGACCTTGATCACCGCAATGGGTTGTGGCATTGGCCGCGACGAATACAACCCGGATAAACTGCGTTACCACAGCATTATCATCATGACCGATGCCGACGTCGATGGTTCGCACATCCGTACGCTACTGTTGACCTTCTTCTACCGTCAAATGCCTGAGCTGATCGAGCGTGGCCATATCTTCATTGCACAGCCACCGTTGTACAAAGTGAAGAAAGGTAAGCAAGAGCAGTACATTCAAGATGATGAAGACATGAGCCAGTACCAAGTTGCGTTGGCACTGGATAATGCGGCTTTGTTTACGGCAGAAGGTGCGCCCGCGATTTCAGGCGCGGCACTGGAAGAGCTTGTGAAGCAGTACAACAGCGTGGGTAAATTGGTTGAGCGTATGAGCCGCCGTTACCCAGCCTTGCTACTGAATGAGCTCACGTATCAGCCACGATTGGGCCTTGACGCATTGGCTGATCAGTCGATGGTTAATGCATGGGTGACGCCACTGGTTGAAGCTCTGAACCAGAAACAGTCTGGCGAAAGTCAGTACACCTCAGAGCTATTCCGCGATGAAGAGCAGGGCGTATGGTTGCCGAAGATCGTGGTTCGCACACACGGTGTGGAATACGATTACCCGCTAAGCTTCGACTTCTTTAACTCAAAAGAGTACAGCAAGTTGGCGGATCTGTCGGAAACCTTGTGTGATTTCCTTGAAGAGTCAGCCTACGTGCAGCGCGGTGAGCGCAAGCAACCGGTGGTGAGCTTTAAAGAAGCACTGAACTGGTTGATCAAAGATTCACGCCGTGGCTTAAGCCTGCAGCGATACAAAGGTCTGGGTGAGATGAACCCTGAGCAGCTGTGGGAAACCACGATGGATCCTGAATCGCGTCGTATGTTGCAGGTTACTATCAATGATGCCGTTGCGGCGGATGAACTGTTCACCACCTTGATGGGTGATCAGGTTGAACCGCGTCGTAACTTCATTGAAGCGAATGCTCTGAACGCGAACCTCGATATCTAATCACGCGCTGCGTAAAAGATAGCGTCGAGAGATTGCCTGAAACGCCACACTTTGTTGTGGCGTTTTTTTTGCTTTTTTTCCGGGGATTGTTTTTTTTCAAGCAGGGGTTGGAAAGATCACGCACGCCCCACATATCTATTCATGAAGAGCAGGGCGCCACTCGGTGGGCCCGCGTTGTACTCGTCCCACAAGGGAGAGTCGCTTCACTACTACGATGACAACATTGCTTCCATAAAGAAGGATATCACCATGCGTAATCTTGATTTCACACCGCTATACCGTTCTGCTATTGGTTTTGATCGCCTGTTTAACCAGATGGAAAAGCAAGCCGCCAACAACAATGCCGGTTACCCGCCGTATAATATCGAACAGCAAGATGACAACCACTACCGTATTACCATGGCGGTGGCGGGTTTTGCCGAAGCACAACTTGATATTACCCAGCAACAAAACAAACTGATTGTACGGGGCACCCGCGATAGCGAGCCTGACGTCGCCCGTCAGTATGTGTACCAAGGGATCGCTGAGCGCGATTTTGAACGCAAATTCCAGTTGGCGGACTATGTGAAAGTGGTTGGTGCTGAGATGGAAAACGGTTTGCTACACATCGATCTGGAACGCGAAATCCCGGAAGAGCAGCAGCCGCGTAAGATTGCCATTAATGGCCGTTCGTTGCTGGAAAGCGAATAAACGTAATCATGGGTTGAAAGCGCAGTGTGAGCATTGCTGTTCTCAATCATGATGGTGTGAAAGGTCAGCCGAGGCTGACCTTTTTTGTGTCTGTTTGATGGGTTTACCGTTGCATCTCTACGCTGGAGTATCACCACGTTTCACGTGAAACAGGGGAGCGCTGATCAGTCTTCTTGATAGGCCGTCATTACTTCTTCGGCGATGATCGTGATGCCACGTTGCATGATGTCATCGCTTTGCACGTAGTTCATCCGCAAACATTCATGGCCATGCTGCCAGTCATCGTCCAAGCCAATAAAGAAATATTCCCCCGGTACAATTAACACGCCACGCGCTTTTAAGCGGCGGTACAACTCCAGTGTACTGATGGGCAACGCCTTGAACCACAGCCAGAGAAATATCGCGCCTTCCGGTTTATGAATACGAAACCGTGGATCCGGCATCGCTTGTTGTAGCAGATCAACGGCCTGTTGCGCTTTGCGTAAGTAAAACGGCTTGATGATGTTTTCGCTCAGCGGCAGCAGGTCGTTACGTTTGATCATCTGGTGGGCAATGGCCGGGCCGACACTGCCAGGTGCCAGACTCAATACGCCGTTCATATTGGCCATCGCAGTGATGATGTCCGCATGGGCGATCACAATCCCACAGCGCACGCCGGGCAGGCCGAGCTTGGACAGGCTCATGCACAAGATGGTGTTACTGTTCCAAAATGGTGTGACGGACTCAAAAATGATGTCGGGGAACGGGGTGCCATAAGCGTTATCAATGATCAGCGGAATGTTGTGGGCGCGAGCCAGCGCATCCAGTTGGGCAATTTCATTGTCGGTCAGCACATTGCCGGTAGGGTTGGTAGGGCGAGAGGCGCAAATGGCACCGATCTGTTTATCGACGACCAAGCGGGAAAAATCGATGTGGTACTTGAATAAGCCGTTATCCAGCAGGCTGATCTCAGGCCGGTAAGAGATGAACATGTCATCGCATAAACCGGTGTCGCCGTAGCCGATGTATTCGGGGGCTAAGGGCAGGAGGATTTTTTTCTTGGTTCCGTCGGCCTGTTCGCCGGCAAGCAGGTTAAACAAATTGAAAAAAGCACTTTGGCTGCCGTTGGTCAGGGCGATATTGTCGGCCGTAATGGCCCAGCCGTACTGGGCATTGAACAGTGCGGCTAACGCCTGTAGGAAGGTGTCTTTCCCTTGTGGGCCATCGTAGTTGGTCAATGCCTGCGTCAGCTCACCGGAGGCGGCCATGTCTTGGCAGAGCTGCGTAAAGTAGGTCACCATTTCTGGGATCTGGGCGGGGTTACCGCCCCCGAGCATAATCGCATTAGGGGTGCGAAGACCATCATTCAGATCATCCATCAATTGGGTGATCGCGGAATAGCGGGCGAACTTGTCACCGAATGTAGAAAACTCCATCTTTATACTTCTGACCTCGGTCTGTGGTTGTCTGTCTCTGGTGTTATGACGTTATGGTTTATGTTGTGTGCGCCATCAACATACCGCAATGGCCGGATCAGGGAAAGAGGAGGTGATGATTTATTGAGCAGTGTGGTTGTTGTGTTTCACGTGAAACGCAGGCATAAAAAAGCCCCGACCGAGGTCAGGGCTTAAGACGGGTTACCGTGCGGTGACTTATTTCTGCAGAAGCGAAATGTCAGCGACTTTCAGGAACTCGTTACGTAGCAAGTTCAGCATGGTTAGACGGTTCACTTTCAGTGCTTCGTCATCAGCCATTACCATCACGTTGTCGAAGAAGGCATCCACGGCTTCGCGAAGGGTTGCCAACTCAGACAGGGCTTGTTGGTAATCGCCAGATGCAAATACCGGTGCCAGTGTTGCCAGCATCGATTCTACGTTGTTCGCCAGTGCTTTTTCAGCGTCTTCAATCAGTAGAGACTGATCGATATTTGCCGCCAATTCACCGTCGAATTTCGCCAGAATGTTACCCACACGCTTGTTCGCTGCCGCCAGTGACTCAGCCGCATCCAGTGAACGGAAGTGGCTCACCGCTTTCACGCGCTTGTCAAAGTCAGCAGGCTGGGTTGGACGACGTGCCAATACGGCTTGGATCACATCCACGCTGTGGCCAGCATCTTGGTACCATGCACGGAAACGACCTAGCATGAACTCAAGTACTTCTTCTTCCACGTTCTGGTTGGTTAGCTTACCGTCCAGCAGCTCACGTGCTTTACGGATCAGCGCGACCAAATCCAAGTCGTAGCCGTTTTCAACGATGATACGCAAAATACCCAACGCCGCACGACGTAAAGCAAATGGGTCACTGCCTTTTGGTGCTTGACCAATGCCGAAGATGCCCACAAGGGTATCTAACTTGTCAGCCATTGCAACGGCAGCGGAGACCGCTGTGCTTGGCAGATCATCACCCGCAAAACGTGGCATGTACTGCTCGTTCAGTGCCAGTGCGACTTCTTCTGCTTCACCGT
This sequence comes from Photobacterium japonica, assembly GCF_050337005.1. Classification (NCBI taxonomy): domain Bacteria; kingdom Pseudomonadati; phylum Pseudomonadota; class Gammaproteobacteria; order Vibrionales; family Vibrionaceae; genus Photobacterium; species Photobacterium japonica. Next base: position 62,797 of record NZ_JAKJSN010000029.1, read on the forward strand.
CGTGGCGGGCGTAGTGCATGCCCATCACACCTTGGGTGTCGGTGAACTCAAAGACCATCGAGGTCATCAAGTCACACTTCGACAGTAGACCTGCACGTTCTGCGTGTTCGATGTTCGCGCCGATTTGTGGGGCAATGAAGCCAGCCAACGCGGTAATGCGGTCTGTCTTGTCACGTAGGCTACCCAGTTGTTTCTGGAATAGCACGTTATCAAGTTCCGTTAAACGCTCAACCAATGGACGCTTGCGATCGGTCTTAAAGAAGAACTCGGCATCAGCAAGACGTGGGCGAACCACTTTCTCGTTACCGCTGATGATTTGGCTTGGATCTTTAGAGATGATGTTAGAGACGAAGATGAACTTCGGTAGCAATTTTCCTGCCGCATCGTAAACCGGGAAGTACTTCTGATCGCCTTTCATTGTGTACACCAAGGCTTCAGATGGTACGTTCAGGAAGTCTTCTTCAAATGACGCCGTCAGTACAACAGGCCACTCAACCAAAGACGTCACTTCTTCAACCAGATCATCTTCCAGATCGGCAATGCCGCCAACGGCTTGTGCTGCTTGCTGTGCATCGGCCAGAATGATGGCTTTACGGGCATCGTAATCAGCCATCACTTTACCGCGCGTTTCAAGCAACGTGAGGTATTGATCAGCGTGGTCGATCGTGAACTCAGGTTCACCCATGAAACGGTGACCACGGATGGTACGGCCCGATTCCACACCCAAAATGGTGCCAGGGATCAGCTCGTCACCCAATAGCATGGTCAGGGTTTTTACCGGACGGATGAATTGTGTTTCTTTGTCACCCCAACGCATTGGTTTAGGGATTGGCAGTTTTGCCAGTGCATTGGCTGCCAGTTCACACAACAGTGATTGTACCGCTTGGCCTTTCACTTCTTGTTTGAACAGTAGCCATTCACCTTTGTCGGTGATCATGCGGTCGGCTTGCTCAACGGTAATACCGTTGCCACGCGCCCAGCCTTGTGCGGCTTTGGTTGGGTTACCGTCAGCATCGAAAGCGGCAGACACTGCAGGACCACGCTTTTCGACCACTTTGTCTGACTGGCCTTCAGCCAGTGCCGTCACTTGCAGTGCCAGACGACGCGGGGCTGCGAACCACTTGATCCCTTGGTGGGCAAGATCGGCAGCGCTTAGCTCTGCCGCAAAGTTGTCGGCAAAGGCTTGTGCTAGGGTGCGCAGGGCTTTCGGTGGCAGCTCTTCGGTACCCAGTTCAATTAGGAAATTCTGTTCGCTCATGCCGTTCCCTTATTTATTGGTTTTACACATTGGGAAGCCAAGGGCTTCGCGTGATGCGTAGTACGCTTCAGCAACTTGTTTGGTCAGGTTGCGAATGCGTAGGATGTAACGCTGGCGCTCTGTTACAGAGATCGCTTTGCGTGCATCAAGAAGGTTAAAGGCATGGCCTGCTTTTAGGATACGCTCGTACGCTGGCAGTGACAGCGGCGTCTCCAACTCAAGCAGTGATTTACATTCTTTCTCACACTGATCAAAGTACGTGAAAAGGAATTCCACATCAGCGTGTTCAAAGTTGTACGTTGACTGTTCAACTTCGTTTTGGTGGAAAATGTCACCGTAGGTCACTTTACCTAGCGGGCCATCAGTCCAAACCAGATCGTACACCGAGTCAACACCTTGGATGTACATCGCAAGACGTTCAATACCGTAAGTAATTTCGCCAGTGACTGGCTTGCACTCAAGGCCGCCCACTTGTTGGAAGTACGTGAACTGCGTCACTTCCATTCCGTTCAACCAAACTTCCCAGCCAAGACCCCACGCGCCAAGCGTTGGGTTTTCCCAGTTATCTTCCACGAAACGGATGTCGTGAACTTGGGTGTCGATGCCGAGCGCTTCCAATGAACCTAGGTACAATTCCTGAATGTTGTCCGGTGATGGTTTGATGATCACCTGGAATTGGTAGTAGTGCTGTAGACGGTTAGGGTTTTCACCGTAACGGCCATCGGTTGGGCGGCGAGAAGGTTGCACGTACGCCGCTGCAATTGGCTCTGGACCTAACGCACGGAGACATGTCATTGGGTGAGAGGTACCTGCACCGACTTCCATGTCCAATGGCTGTACGATAGTACAACCTTGTTGGCCCCAGTAATCCTGCAGCGCGAGGATCATGCCCTGAAAGGTTTTAATGTCGAATTTCTGCATTGTCAGCTTCGCGTGATTGATGGATAAATGGATGTAATGTAACTATCCAGTATACCTCGCTCGCCTTTGTGCTAGTAGGGTTTGTGCATGTTTTTTGGTCATCTTTATTTAAATTGCGCAATTTACTTTGGGAAAAGACGGCTGTGTCGTGGAATTTTACATTGCCCTGATATCTCTTGGGTTGGGGTGCGTACAATGCGACTATCATCAATGTCATTAGCGGTGTGTTAACACTATGCGCTAATTTGGCATACACAATAACATCGGTCTGACGCCGAGCTGAGTAAGTAGGATAACGAAGATGGATTTGACGATTAGCGCTAAATCGAGCAAATGGGTACGCAACATGGTGTTTGCCACAGCGGCAGCTGTTGTGAGCACAGGCTGTTCGACCACCAACCCTTATACCGGTGAGTCACAGACGGGGAAGGCTACGACAGGCAGTGTGATTGGTGCGATTGCGGGCGCAGCCATTGGTGTGGCGTCATCAAGCAAAAGCGATCGTGGTAAAGGTGCGTTAATTGGTGCCGCTTCGGGTGCCGCGCTAGGTGGCGGTATTGGTTATTACATGGATGTGCAGGAAGCCGAACTGCGTAAACAGCTGCAATCGACCGGGATCAGCGTGTCACGTGACGGTGAAAATATTGTTCTGCACATGCCTAACGCGATCACGTTTGGTGTTGACCAAACGGATCTGAGCACCCCGGCGAAAAAGGCACTGTACAACGTGTCGTTGGTGGTGAAAGAGTACGACAAGACCCAATTGAACGTCTATGGTTTCACGGACAGCACTGGGGCTGAGTCGTATAACCTGCGTTTGTCGCAAGTGCGTGCGAGCGAAGTCAGCGGTCAGCTGATGAATGATGGTGTTGCCAGCAACCGCATCGTGACCAAAGGCATGGGGGAAGCCCATCCGATTGCGTCAAACAAGACTGAGCAAGGCCGTTCTGAGAACCGCCGTGTTGAGATTGTACTGTCGCCACGTTCATAAGATTCGCCGCTTGCTTTCGGACCAAATCGTGAGCATCGCGTAGAACAAAAGAAGGGGCTGTTTGCCCCTTTTTTGATCTTGTCATTGTGTGACTGCCCTTGATCCTGTCGTACGAGGTGGTTACAATTGCGCCTCCTTTGGGGAGTAGCCGCTTGTCCCAACAAGATAAACGTCAACATATTTGAAGCACATCTTCATGGCGTTTGTGACTCACACTTAACCCTACACGTGAGTTTGGCGAGACCATTGGTAAACCAGCATGAACCGGGGTGGGGCGTGCGCGTTTGCCTGTGGTTTTGATTTTTCCTCGCCCCTAAGAGTCTGTCGTGAGTGTCTTAGCTATCTCGATCACCACCGTTGCCTTAGCGGAAATCGGTGATAAAACCCAACTGTTGTCTTTGCTGCTGGCCAGCCGATACCGTAAACCCGTTCCTATTATTTTGGCGATCTTCTTTGCTACGATTGCGAATCATGCCTTAGCGGCGTGGCTCGGCGTGGTTGTGGCCGATTATCTGACGCCGGACGTCCTCAAATGGGTACTGGTCGTGAGCTTTGTCGCGATGGCGGGCTGGATCTTAATCCCCGATAAATTGGATGATGACGAAACTATTTCCAGTCGTGGCCCGTTTATCGCCAGCTTTATTGCGTTCTTCGTGGCGGAGATTGGCGATAAAACCCAAGTGGCCACCACGGTACTGGGCGCGCGTTATCATGAAGCGCTGGTGTGGGTCGTATTGGGCACCACGATCGGGATGCTGTTGGCTAACGTGCCGGTGGTGTTGATTGGTAAGCTCTCGGCTGAACGAATGCCCTTAGCATTGATCCGCAAAGTGACGGCGGGGCTCTTTTTGGTCTTGGCGTTAGCGGCCGGCATTGGCTTGTAAGGGCGGCACATTGGTTTCATCACAGGTATGTTTCATGTGAAACATACCTGTGCAGACCGTGTGTTATCGGCTTTATCCGTGTCGCTGTTTGTATGGTTATCCACGTTATCATCGTGGACAAAGTGTGAAGCCCGCAGCGGCACGGGAGAGAAGGCCATGATAAGGTAAGAGTGTGAGTCTGGTAGAGGCTGTTGAGGAGAGGTTATGGACCGTTTTCTTGCAATATCACCAAAGAGTCAGTTTTGGCTGTTTAATCTCGCACTGGCACTGAATATTCTGGGCATGGTACTGACGGAGATGTGGCCACCGATGGTGGTGGGCGCTTTGGTCACGACGTATCTGTCTGTCGATGCGCTGGTACGGATCCGTTATGTGATCCCGATGAAAAAGGAAATACGCGATTTACGCCATGAACTGGAAAAAGCGCAGCGGCAATTACGAGAGAGTACCGAGAACAGTTACCGTGACTGATACCGAATAAACGAAAGGCAGCTCATTGAGCTGCCTTTTTTAGTCTCGGCCTTTCTTAATCAAATAACGATAAGGTAGGGTCTCGGTGTCTGTGGCGACCAAGGTGTGATCCATAAAGCGACAGAAGCTTGGGATATCACGGGTGGTTGACGGGTCATCGGCGGTGATCAGTAATGTCTCGCCGTCCGTCATTTTCCTTACCGTTTTACGCACCATCATCACCGGCTCAGGGCAGCGCAGTCCTTCTGCGTCGAGTGTATGGGTGGGATTATCAAAATGTGCAGTCATAACTTTTACTGATTTTTACATGTGATTGCGAAGAGAGGTGATCATACTGATGGCCAAGAATTAATCAATAAGGGTTGGCAAAGAAGGGTAAAGCGTGTAACGTAATTAACAACCCGTTAACGTTGGCTTCTGATGGATTAGGAGGAATTATGTTAACTCAGATGGATCGCCTGACTATTTATGCCGTGCTGTGCTTTATCACGTTTTGTACGTTGATCTTGCGGGCACCGGAACAAACCAGCCTGATCACCCTCGGTGGTCTTATCGCTGCCGCCTTCGGCTTGTGGCTTGAGCTTACGCAAACGGCCGATCTCGAAGAAGAAGAAAGCTAACGTGGTGTGATGATATCCACATCCCGTTTCTTGGGCTTCTCCCGCTGTTAGAGCGGGATTTTTTTTGCCTGCGTTATGGTTTTCCCTTCCTTAATAAGCTTTTCGCTTGCCTGCGCATCTTGAGATGACTTGCGTATAATAGCCATAGAATGAATCACAAAAGGTTAGCTATGGAGCTCGAAGAAGTCTATCGCCGGGATTTGAACTTATTGGTGGCACTGAAAGTGTTGCTGGAAGAAGGCAGTGTCAGTAAAGCGGCGGTGAGACTCAATTTGAGTCAATCGGCGATGAGCCGGGTCTTGGGGCGATTGCGCGATTTACTCGGGGATCCCTTATTCACTCGGCAGGGGCAACGCCTGCTGCCGACGGAACGCGCTCTCGAATTGAATGAGTTGCTGAATGAGCCGCTTGAATCGATGCGTACCTTGTTGACCCCTAATGATTTTCAGCCTCATGCCTGCCAGCAGCGGTTTGTGATTGCCACCACCGACTATGCGATGCAGACCATTTTGCCGTTTGCCTTACCCCGCATTTACAGTGAAGCTCCGGCGATTTCGCTGGAGTTTGCCCCGTTGCAGCATGATCACATGCTGACTCAGTTGACGTCCGACGGTTGTGACATGGCCATTTGTCGTCCGACCGGCCCGGTAGAGCCGCTGTGCAGTGATCACCTTGGGCGTGTGAGTGTGTTTTGTATGCTGTCGAAACACCATCCGTTGGCCAATGCAGAGCTGACGGTACAGGATTACTTGACGTATCCCCATGCGATGATCGCCATCAGTGACGGGGTGAAAGCGCTGATTGATGAGGCGTTACGTGGATACCCCGCCCGTAAAATGGCGTTGCGCGCGTATCATCTGGAAGCGGCGCTGGCGATTGTGGAAACCATGCCATTGATCATTACCGTGCCGGCTGATTTGGCCTACTTGGTGGCAGATAAACATGACTTGGTGGTGAAGCCTTTGCCTTTTGAGTTCAAGCCGTTTGATTATTCGTTAATTTGGCATCCACGCTGTGAACACTCTGCGCCGCAGATCTGGCTGCGCCAGTTAATCAAAGAAGAGTGTGGCAAGTTGATTGATAAGCGGGTGCATGAGTTAGGGTTGATCTGACGCGTGGGCTACCGTTATGTCGATAGGTGGTTTGTCGAGGGATAAAAAAGGCCAGCGTAAGGCTGGCCAAGGTAGTCACGTTGCCACAGAGGGCAACCTTATTTCTTATTCAGTGTCGCTTATTTCAGCTTGATCACAACACGGCCGGTGATTTGACCGTTGGTGATGGCTTCAGCGCATTCTGCGACGTCTTCAAGTGCCACTTCGCGGCATGCTTGTTCAAAGAAGCTGGCTGGCAACAGTTCGCCCAGACGCTGCCACGCTTTTTGACGCTTCTCAAATGGGCACATCACGGAATCAATCCCTAGCAACTTCACGTTACGTAGAATGAAAGGCATTACCGTTGTCGGTAGGTCAAAACCGCCAGCCAAGCCACAAATGGCGACAGCGCCGTCGTAATCAACCTGAGACAATACGCGCGCCAGCATGTTGCTGCCGACGGTATCAATTGCACCGGCCCACAATTGCTTGTCGAGTGGACGTGCAGGCTCTGCAAATTCGCTGCGGTCAATCACACGTGTCGCACCCAACGATGTCAGTAATTCACCGTTTTCTTCAACGCGGCCTGTGACAGCGACAACCTTGTAGCCCAACTGTGACAGTAGTGTCACCGCCACAGAGCCCACACCGCCGCTGGCACCTGTTACTAGAATTTCACCCGATTCAGGGGTTAGACCTGCATCCACTAACGCTTGTACACACAGCATCGCGGTAATACCTGCGGTACCGATCATCATGGTTTGCTTGCCGTCAAGGTTGCTCGGCAGAGGCACAAGCCAATCGGCTTTCAGGCGGGCTCTTTCTGCCATGCCGCCCCAGTGGCCTTCACCCACGCCCCAGCCAGTCAGTACAACTTTATCACCTGCTGTGTAACGGGCATCGGCAGATTCAACCACGGTACCGGTCAAATCGATCCCTGGCACCATTGGGAATTGACGCACAATGCGGCCTTTACCTGTGATTGCCAGACCATCTTTGTAGTTTAACGAGGAGTAGTCGACGTCGATCAGGACATCGCCTTCAGGAAGTTGGCTGTCATCTAACTGCTCGATAGAGACGAGGGTTTTTTTGTCTTCTTGGTTCAGTACCAGTGCCTTAAACATGGGATGCTCCGAATTCACAAGCGGATGAAATTGCCTATGAGTGTAGTCGCTAAATAACTATGAATAAAATGAATAATAAGCATTTACTCTATGAGCTATGTGCATTTTAGGGTCATAAAGAAGAGAAAACACAAAGAGATAGCCAGAGAATAAAACGAGGAGGAAATGCCACCCACCCGATTGTCGGCGGCATTGTGGTGTTGAAGAGTATGAAAGGCCGTTAATCGACCCGCTCAAACACGGTGGCAATCCCTTGGCCAAGACCAATGCAGAGGGTGGCCAAACCATAACGTACGTCACGTTGGGCCATCAGATTGATCAGTGTGGTGCAGATCCTAGCCCCCGAGGCGCCTAAAGGGTGCCCCAAGGCAATGGCGCCGCCATGGAGGTTCACTTTGTCATCAATGGCGCCGAGCAAGCCCAGATCTTTCAGGCACGGTAAAGATTGCGCGGCAAATGCTTCATTGATTTCAACCACTCCCATGTCTTCCATGTTCAGGCCTGCCCGTTGTAAGGCTTTGTTTACCGCGGGCACCGGGCCGTATCCCATGATGGAAGGATCGCAACCGGCCACCGCCATGGCGGTGATGCGGGCTCGGATTGGTAACCCTAATGCTCGCGCCCGCGCTTCACTCATGATCAGCATGGCGGCCGCGCCATCAGACAACGCCGAGGCATTACCGGCCGTTACAGTACCGTGGGCGGGATCAAACACCGGTTTTAGCGTGGCGAGCGTCTCGGTGGTGGTCTCCGGCCGAATGACTTCATCGTGATGAAAGACGGTCAGGCGGCCTTCATTGTCATGGCCTTCGGTCGGCCAGATCTCAGCGTCAAACAAACCGGCTTGGGTCGCCGCTTGCGCACGCTGGTGGGACTGGGCGGCAAACGCATCTTGCTGCGGGCGGCTGATCCCATGTAAACGGGCCAGCATTTCGGCGGTCAGTCCCATCATACCTGCGGCTTGGGCGACAGACTTTGATAGGCCGGGGTGAATATCGACGCCATGGGTCATGGGTACGTGGCCCATGTGTTCGACGCCGCCTACCAGACAGATTTCAGCATCCCCCACCATGATCGCGCGTGCCGCATCATGCAAGGCTTGCATTGAGGAACCACACAAACGATTGACGGTGGTAGCGCCGACCGAATGGGGGATCCCCGCCAGCAAGGCCGCATTACGGGCAATGTTGAACCCTTGCTCCAGGGTTTGTTGGACGCAGCCCCAATAGATGTCTTCAATTTGGACGGGATCGATGCGTGGGTTACGCTGCAATAAGCCGCGCATCAAGTGCGCTGACAGGGTATCGGCACGCACATGGCGAAAAGCACCGCCTTTTGAGCGCCCCATGGGGGTACGAATACAATCAACAATCACAACAGGCTTCATGGGCGCCTCCTCATCCTAAGTCAGTGGCCGTCGGGGCGGGGTAATAACATGCACCTTGGGCGGCTTTGTCTCGTAATCCATCCGGTACGTGATAGATCGCACCAAGGTGGGCATAGCGATCGGCCAAGGCGACATACTGGGTGAGGCCAACGGTATCGAGATAGCGGAATGGCCCGCCGCGAAACGGTGGGAAACCCAAGCCATACACCAACGCCATGTCAGCTTCGGCAGGGCTGGCGATAATCCCTTCTTCCAGACAGCGCACGACTTCGTTGATCATCGGGATCATCATGCGTGCGATCACGGCCTCGGCGTCAAACGACTGGGGATCACCGAGAGCGGGCGACAACAGGGCGTGAACACTGGGATCGCTGGCTTTTTTCGGTTTGCCTTTGCGATCGGTGGTATAGCGATAAAACCCCGCCCCGTTTTTCTGGCCAAAGCGTTGAGCCTGGAACAGCACATCCATCGCGCTGTTGTCTGGTTTAGCCATTCGCTCAGGAAAGCCGTTGGCCATCACATCCTGTGCATGGTGGGCGGTATCGACGCCGACCACGTCCAGCAAATAAGCCGGCCCCATTGGCCAACCGAACGTGTGTTCCATGATGTGATCTACGTGGGTGAAATCCGCCCCGTCACGCAGTAGCTGGTTAAAACCGGCAAAGTAAGGAAAGAGTACCCGATTGACGAAAAAGCCAGGACAGTCATTGACCACGATGGGTGACTTGCCCATTTGGGCAGCATAGGCCACCACGCGATTCAGGGTGGCTTCAGAGGTTTTTGGGCCGCGAATGATTTCCACCAAAGGCATGCGGTGCACGGGATTGAAAAAGTGCATACCGCAGAAGTTTTCGGGGCGTGACAGCGCGTGTGATAACGCGGTGATCGGAATGGTGGAGGTGTTGGAGGTGATCACGGTGTCATCGCGGACATGGCGTTCAACGTCGGCCAATACGCGGGCTTTGATGGCCGGATCTTCGATGACCGCTTCAACCACCACGTCCACACTGTCGGCATCGGCGTAATGCAAGGTGGGATGAATGTTGGCCAAGACGGTGGCCATGCCTAAGCCGTCAATCCGCCCGCGCACTAATTGTAGGTTAAGTAACTTCGCGGCTTCTGTCATGCCGACATCCAGTGCGGCGGGTTGAACATCTTTGAGGATCACTGGGATGCGCTTGCGCGCAGACTGATAGGCGATGCCTCCACCCATGATCCCAGCCCCCAGCACCATGGCACGCTGGGTCTTTTTTCCGGCTTTGGCGGCCTGTTTGGCTTGCCCTTTGATGTACTGATCATTAAGAAATATCCCCACCAAAGCGTGGGCGGCATCGGTGCTGGCCAAGGTGATGAAATACTGGTTTTCGATGGCCAATGCTTCGTCGCGGTGGCAGTGAGCGGCGGCTTCGATGGCTTTCACGGCGGCAATGGGCGCAGGATAATGCGGGCCGGCGACCGTGGCGACCATCGCATGGGCGGTACTGAAACTCATGCTGGCTTCAATGTGATTGAGGCCGAGAGGCGCTTGCTTTTGTGCGCGGCGGTGTTGCCAGTCAAGATCGCCGGCAATGGCTTCTTTTAGCATGGTCATCGCTGCAGTATGCAGATGCTCAGGCGCGACGACGGCATCGACTAAACCTAGCGCTAATGCGTCGGTGGCATTTTTATCTTTCCCGGCGGTGATGATAGCCATGGCGGGATCAGCCCCAATCAAACGTGGTAAACGGACGGTGCCACCAAAGCCGGGCATGATCCCAAGTTTTGTTTCGGGCAAGCCAATGTGAACGTGAGTATCTGCCAAGCGAAAATCGGTGGCGAGCACACATTCACACCCGCCGCCTAAGGCATAGCCATTAATGGCGGACAGGGTGGGTACCGGGAGATCTTCCAGTTGATTGAAAATACGGTTGGCGTGGGCGATCCAAGCGGACAATTGCGCAGACGGTAAGGCAAACAGACCAAGGAACTCTTTGATATCTGCCCCGACAATGAATGCCGCGTGCCCGGACGTCAGCAATACGCCTTTAAGATCTGGCCACGCGGCGATGGCCTGTAACGCGTGTTCCAGATGAAGGAGGGTATGGCGGTCAAGTTTATTGATTGTGCCGGGGGCATGGAAGTGGAGTTCAGCAATGCCACTGCCTTGGTCGCGGACGGATAGGGTGTCACCGTGGTAAATCATAGGCTATCTCCATGAGGGCCAGTCTGCGCTGGAATTGATTTAACTGGTTTGACCTGTCGCAAGGTTATAGTCTAGTGTGAACCCGGTATGCAACGATTACAACACTGTAGTTCAACATTTATTTAACTTGCATAAGGTGTTTTTCTGGAGATAACGCACAAATCGCACCGTGAATGAAGGAGGTTTATGCTTTTTTTCAATGGATTATGTTTTCTGGGAAATGCTTCCAAGATTTACTTCTTGTTAACTTTGTTAGCTGGTGTTTTTTAACATGTCGGTTGTAAATGGATTATCCGCAGTATAGGGCTGCGGGGAATTATCCAATCGAAGGATCGATAGATATGAAGACAAAGCTGACATTCGCCGCAGCAGCATTGGCGGCCGTCCTTTTGCCTGCGACGGGTCAGGCGGTGCTGATGAAGCCCGCGCCTGTCCATGGTACCGATATTGACCTCAGCTGGGTGCCTGATCTCCCGCCTGGGGATCCGCTGTTTACTCACCAGTGGCACCTGCGCAATACCGGTCAAACTGCCTTTTCACAATCGCCGGGTACGCCGGGACAAGACATGAATTTATGGCTCACACACCTTTTGGGTATCCATGGTGTGGGCGTGAATGTGGCCATTATTGATGATGGACTGGAAATTGGTCATCCCGATCTGGCGGCGAATATTCGTCCCGGTTCGTGGGATATACTCAATAATGACGACGATCCGTCACCTGAGAACCCAGGTGATAGCCATGGCACTGCCGTGGCGGGGTTAACCGCAGCGGTGGGTTGGAATGCGATTGGTGGGCGCGGTGTCGCACCAAAAGCCGGCCTGAAAGGGTTCAACTGGCTGAAAGCACAAACGGTTGAAGGGTGGTTGATGTCGCACGGGGCGGCAGCCAATACGCAAGATACCCGCGTCTTTAACCAAAGCTATGGGTATTCGACGATTTATCCGGTGGCGTATGATCTGGTGGCCAACCCGAGTTTAGCGTTGGAAGAGCAAGTCTATGAAGGCGTCACGCGTGACTCCCACCAAGGACGAGGTAGCCTCTTCGTTAAATCTGCCGGTAACAGCTACAACTATTTTTATGGTTGGCTCGGGGCGAATTTCGGCGGGGCATTTGTGTTGCCGGGTGACTTCTTTGACGCGAACCGTGTGGGGCCACCCAATGACGGCCTACCCATGCAAGACAGTAACTTAACCCCAACCAATGCCAGCTATTGGAATTTGACCGTGTCGGCGTTGAATGCGGACGGTGGCTTATCATCATACAGTACGGTCGGCGCGAATGTGTTTGTGTCTGCACCGGGCGGCGAATACGGGGTCGATTCCCCTGCGATGGTCACGACCGATTTAAGTGGTTGTGCGGCGGGTTATAACATGACGGGCTCGACGGGCAATGCGTTGCACGGCGGCACGGAATTGGATCCGACCTGTGATTACAACGGCACCATGAACGGGACGTCATCGGCAGCGCCGAATACATCGGGCGCGATTGCGTTGCTGATGTCGGCCAATCCTGCGCTGAACTGGCGCGATGTGCGTCATATCTTAGCGTCTACCGCGACCAAGACCGATCCGGATCATGCTGGTGTGCCACTGACCTTTACCCAAGCGTCAGGTGTATCCGCTACGTATGATGCGATCCCTGGATGGCAAACCAATGCGGCCGGTTATGATTTCCATAACTTCTATGGCCTCGGGCGTGTCAATGTTGATGGCGCGGTGATGATGGCGCTGCATTATAACGATCCGTTACCGCCTCTGACGGTCACGGAATGGGCCAGTACGGCGGCAGAAGTCGCGATCCCTGATGCCACTTTGGCAGGTGTGAGCTCTACATTTGTTTCCACACAAGACGATTTTGTGGTGGAAAGCCTGCAAGTGAAGGTGAACATCGATCATCAACGTTTGAATGATTTGGCGATTGAATTGGTGTCTCCATCAGGCACGCGCAGTGTGTTGTTATCACCGCGTACCGGTTTGGTGAGCCAATCGCTCGAGCCGTTAGTGACCGGTTTTGATCAGCAAATGCTTCTTTCTCACCATTTCTACGGCGAAGAAGTCGAAGGGGAATGGCAGTTGGTGGTACGTGATACCAACGCTGATGCGCAATCTTGGATTGCGTACTTTGACTCACAGAATATCTTCCCTGTTGGGTTACCCAATAATACCCAAGATGGCGTCCTGACATCGTGGGATATTCGTTTCTTTGGCCATGAGGAAAAGTGATCATGAAGACAATGATGTATGCAACATTGATTGGAAGTGTCTTGATGGCGGGCAGTGTCGTGACGTCAGCACACGCGGCGTTGTCTGATCTGCCGTCGTTGCCTGTACAAGCAGCATGGGTAGCGGCAGGTGATGTTCAGATCGCTGGTGAGCAATACACCAAGTTGGCCCCAGCCACACAGGCACGCTCTGCCCGTACGTTCGGCTTACCCGTCGCTAATGATGAGGTGAGTGTACAAGTCGGTGATCGCTTGCTCGCAGAAGGCTCTCGACAAGGGCCAGCAGAAGTGAGCGGTGGGATCTTGGTGCGTCTGACGGCAGGTGTGAATGCCGAGCAGTTAGCGCAAGAAAACCAATTGGAGATTGTCTACAGCACACCCGAAATCGTGTTATTCAAAGCGCAAGCGGGCAATAACTTACTGCCCGTGATTGCTGGCTTAGACGGTGACAGTCGTGTTGAGCACGTTCGCCTAGAGTTGGTAAGTGGTGTGAACCTGCCACAGTAAGGACACAACACGGCACATAGATATGGCCTGATGCGAAAGGGAAGCTGAGAAGCTTCCCTTTTTCTTGGGTATTTTTACCGTGTGAAGCGGCATGCATTACGGCGGTGAAGTCTGACAGCGAAGGCGGATGGATGTGGTATTCTGTCCGGCTGTATGTTTTTTTGATGATGCGAAACCGAGCGATATGACAGCTGCCGATCCCTATGTGATCCCCGCCGCGCCTGCGGTGTGTGAAGAAGAAATCAAAAAAAGCCGCTTCATTACCTACTTGGCGCATACGCCATCGGTGGAGCAGGCTAAAGCCTTTATCCAGCAGATCAAAGAGACGCATCACGATGCGCGCCATAACTGCTGGGCATTTGTAGCCGGCCGGCCGGAAGATTCGATGCAATGGGGCTTCAGTGATGATGGCGAGCCATCTGGCACGGCAGGCAAACCGATCTTGGCACAGCTCACGGGATCTGGCATTGGAGAAATTACCGCTGTCGTGACCCGTTACTCGGGGGGGATCAAACTCGGTACCGGTGGATTGGTGAAAGCCTACGGTGGCGGGGTGCAGCAGGCCTTAACTGTGCTGCAAACCAAAGAAAAGATAATAACTTCAGAACTGGCATTATGCTGCGAGTATAATCAAGTGTCTTTGGTGGAGACGTTGCTGGCTGAACTTGCCGGTCAACAAATGAGTGCAGAATACAGCCATCAGGTAACTATGGTGGTGGAATTGGATCGCCGGGTTGAGGCGGAATTCTGTGCCAAGTTGGTGAACCGCAGTGGCGGGCAGATTGTGGCGACCGTGCGTGAGGATGAGACGCCGTGATCCGTTATGTTGAATTTTTAACGATGAGAGCCGAATAAGGCCATGCAATTTCGTTCCATTATTAGAATCGTTGGGCTCTTGTTGGCCCTGTTCAGTGTCACCATGTTGGCTCCCGCGCTGGTGGCATTGCTATACCGCGACGGTGCCGGCTTTCCGTTTGTCGTGACTTTCTTTTTACTGTTCGCGGGTGGTGCGCTACTTTGGGCGCCTAACCGCCATCATCGACGTGAATTAAAAGCCCGAGACGGCTTTTTAATTGTCGTCCTCTTCTGGACGGTGATCGGTAGCGCCGGTGCGGTGCCATTTATTTTAGCGAAAACCCCTGATTTGTCGGTGACAGATTCCTTTTTTGAATCCTTTTCTGCGCTCACTACCACAGGGGCGACGGTTATCGTCGGGCTCGACCATCTGCCTAAAGCGATTTTGTTTTATCGTCAGTTGCTGCAATGGTTTGGGGGGATGGGGATCATTGTGTTGGCTGTCGCCATCTTACCTGTGCTGGGTATCGGGGGAATGCAGCTCTATCGTGCTGAAATTCCGGGGCCGGTGAAAGACAGTAAAATGACCCCGCGTATTGCAGAGACGGCAAAAGCGCTGTGGTATATCTACCTCGCGTTAACGATTAGCTGTGCATTGGCTTTTTGGCTAGCGGGTATGTCGGTATTTGATGCGATCTCTCACAGCTTCTCGACGGTGGCGATTGGGGGCTTCTCAACTCACGATGCCAGTATGGGGTATTTCAATAGCCCCACCATCAATATGATCACCGTGGTGTTTTTATTGATATCGGCCTGTAATTTCTCACTGCATTTTGCCGCCTTTGCGAATGGTGGTATTCATTTGCGGACGTATTGGCGCGATCCTGAGTTTCGGGCATTTTTGGCGGCGCAGCTTATATTAATGCTGATCTGTTTTGGGATGCTGCTAAAGCACCATTCCTATGATTCGTATTTTGATGCCTTTGATCAGGCGTTATTCCAAACCGTGTCGATTTCGACGACAGCAGGTTTTACCACTACCGGATTTTCTGAGTGGCCGTTGTTCTTACCGGTTTTATTGTTGTTTTCCTCGTTTGTGGGGGGCTGTGCAGGGTCGACCGGTGGTGGGATTAAAGTGATCCGTATGTTGCTACTGTTGCTGCAAGGGGTGCGAGAACTGAAGCGCCTCGTGCATCCGCGCGCGATTTACACCATTAAGGTGGGGAATAAAGCCTTGCCACAACGTGTTGTCGATGCCGTGTGGGGCTTCTTTTCTGCTTATGCTTTGGTGTTCGTGGTTTGTATGCTGGCGCTGATCGCAACGGGTTTGGATGAACTCACTGCATTCTCCGCGGTGGCAGCAACCCTAAACAACCTCGGCCCTGGCTTGGGTGAAGTGGCCGTGCATTTCGGGGAAATCAATGATCCGGCGAAATGGGTGTTAGTGATTGCGATGCTATTTGGGCGTCTCGAAGTGTTTACGTTGTTGGTGTTGTTTACCCCAACGTTTTGGCGCAACTAAGTCGCAGATTATATAAAGAGGGAGTAGCCCGTGGAAAACGTACTATTACTGCACTCAAGCAGTGACGGACAAACCGTGAAAATTTTGCAGCACATCGAAACCACCCTAGGTACAGAGTACCGTTGTGAGCTGGTGGATGTGAATACGTTACCGACAATCGATTTTAGCCAGTACAGTCGTGTACTAATAGGCGCCTCTATTCGTTATGGGCACCTCAATAAAAAGCTCTATCAATTTATTCATCGTTATCAGCCAGAGCTTGAACAAAACAGAGTGGGTTTTTTCTGTGTCAATCTCACCGCCCGCAAACCCGGTAAGAATACACCTGAAACGAGCGTCTATATGAAGACGTTCTTGAAGACGTCGCCGTGGCAGCCAAAATTGCAGGCGGTATTTGCGGGTGCGCTGCGTTATCCGCGTTACGGTTGGTTTGACCGAGTAATGATCCAGTTGATTATGCGTATTACGGGCGGAGAAACCGATACCACAAAAGAAGTGGAATATACCGATTGGGATAAAGTCAGTGACTTTGCAGGGCAATTCAAACAGCTTTAAGGGTGTATTTTGATGGCTTCGTGTGTTTTTTGTCCGAACGATCTAGATATCCCTGCTTTTTGTCAAAACCCCCTTGCCAATGTGATCGAACGCTCTATAATGCGACCTCACTGACACGGACAGCGGCGCTAGCCGGTGGCGTAACTCAGTATGTTCTTTAACAATTTGACCATGCAATCTGTGTGGGCACTCGTGAAATGATAGTCAACAAAAGAATTATCAATGATACTGAGTGACCAATACAAAATGACGCAAGTTATTTTGGCACAGTCAATTCGTTCATTACTTCGGTAATGAACAACACAGTTTTTCATTGAGCCGCTATTTATAGCAGCAAACACTTTTAATTGAAGAGTTTGATCATGGCTCAGATTGAACGCTGGCGGCAGGCCTAACACATGCAAGTCGAGCGGTAACAGGAAAGAAGCTTGCTTCTTTTGCTGACGAGCGGCGGACGGGTGAGTAATGCCTGGGAACATGCCTTAGTGTGGGGGATAACCATTGGAAACGATGGCTAATACCGCATAACGTCTACGGACCAAAGAGGGGGATC
>NZ_JAKJSN010000030.1:0-73060 GCF_050337005.1 Photobacterium japonica
GACAAAGGGATTATCGATATTCAGGCTCTAAAGGTGCGGAAAATACAAACTTTTTGCCATCCCAGACAATGTACGTATCAATGGTAGCAGGCGTAGGCACCATGATCACATCCAGATCTTGGATAACGTTATTTAACAATCCGCTTCGTGCAGAACCCTGTGGAATAACCGTTGAAGGCTGTTTCTCGATGAACATCTCATCATATTCATCGCTATTTAACTCACCACAAGCAGTGAGTACATGCACCGTATCAGCAATAATGATGATGGCGCTGCCGTCAGACCCATCTTCATCGCAGTTGTACGCGTTTTTCCATGGGTTAGATATTGATATGTTTGGATCGGTAACCTCAACGTTTTTGGCAAAAATGATCCTACTCTGGACGGAAGTAGAAGATAAATAAGCTGAAAATTCAGATAAGATTTTGCCGTGTTGGAGGCCGCTAATTGCCGTTTGTTGAATGCCATCGGCGTTACAGAATGATGACGACAATAAAGCCGCACTCCAAATGCCTATCATTGGTTTTTTAAAACGCACTCCAAAGTATCCCATTTATGGCAGAACTCTAAGTAATAAATAGTTGTTGAGCCGATGATGCTGGCTGCGAGTCATTGAGAAATGTAAGCTAAAACGGGTAATTAGAGTACGACATCAAAAGGGGGATGCGAGTTAATTCACTATAATGTGTGTGGCTTTTATGCAACGAGCGATTTGTTTAATGGTGAGGGGAAGTAGGTTGAAAAAACGCCCCACCGCAGAGCGGTAGGGGCGTGAAGTGGAAATACGTTTTAACGGTTTAGCTTACTGGCAAGATGACTCGCCAACACTTTCCCAGACAGAAGCCTTACCCGGTTCTTCGCCTTTGGTCCACCATTTGGCTTCCCAACGCTGGTTATCATGATTGACTTGCTCGCCACCTTGGTAAGCGATACCCTTGTTCCAGCCAAACTCAGCATCACTGATTAATGTCCATTGGTCGGCTGTCGCACTGGGTACATTGTTCTGTGTCCAGTATTTTGCTTGCCAAACCAAGTTATCGTGACTGACTTGATCGCCCGTGTTGTATACCGCACCGCCAGTCCATGCTGGGTAGTTACCCGCGTTTGGATCGGTAATGTCACAGTCGCCACCGCCCGTTTCTTCTTTAGGTTCAACCGTGATGCGCATCGCTGCGGTGGCATCTAATGCACCGTCAGACACCAATACCGAAACGTTTTCTTGCGTGATTTCCGATACTGCAGGCGCTTTCAGGCGCAGTGTTGCTGTACCTTGACCAGACAAAATGTCGAACAGTGGTGACACCATCCAGGTGTACGTCAGAGGTTCGCCGTCTGGATCGCTGGCTTTCGCGTTGATCGAGAACGTTGCTTCTGCTTCAACCGTCAGCGAGGCCGGTAGGGTAACCACTGGCGCTTGGTTGGCTTGTTCCGCATTGTTGTTGACCGTTACCGCGTCACGTGCCGTCTGGCCTTCAGTATCCGTGACAACGAGTGCAAACGTGTACTGTGTGTCTTCCGCTGTTACGGGTACGCGAATGGTGGCTTTCGCTTGATCGGCACCGGTAATGACCACGGCTTCACCCGTTGTTTGCGTCCACTGGTAAGTCATGACTTCTTGTTCTGGATCGTAAGATTTAGATCCATCCAGTGTGACATCAATAGGGCCCATCACTGCATGGTCAGCCCCTGCATTCGCGACCGGTGGTTTGTTTTGTGCTGGCGGTGGGGTGATACCACCGTCACCATGGCCTAAACCTTCATGCATCGCGTTCAACAGGTCGCCATTGTCCGCATCAATTTCCCACGAGAACAGACCGGCTAAGCCACGCTCTTGCACGAACTGGCCTTTTGCTTTAACGGCACGTTCGTCATCGTAGGTGATCAGTTCTTTGGTGGTAGGATTCCACTTATACGATGCTTCTGCTTGCTCATCGTAACGGCTTTCCCAGCCATTGCCAGAATGGTTATCGGCAATGTCACGGTAGTCTAGAACACCGTCTTCCCATGTGCCTTTAATCGCACCGGTTGCCTGGCCCGTCATTGGGTTATCACCCGTAATGTTGTGTACGCCTTTCCAGCCACGGCCGTATTTAGGCACACCGACAACCAATTTCTTCGGATCTAAGCCTTGTGCCAGCAGGTCGTTAACACCGCGTTCTACCGTGTGTTTTACCATTGGGTTATGGCTTGCATCGTAAATGCCAGATTGGTGGCCTAAGGTGTTCAAATCAAACGCGCCGAACATGTCATAGTTCATCAGGAAGATGTAATCCATGTATGCTTGCGCGCGGTTGTAATCTACTACGTCAATTTTCTTTACATCGACGCCGATTGCAGAGGTGAGCTCGTAAGTACGGCCGGTTTCTGCCGATAGCTCATCTAACATGGCACGCAACTCTTTCATCAGTGTCACGTACAATTCGCCATCTTTGTCTTTATCGCCCAGCTCAGGGTTAGCTGCGCCACCGCCTGGGTATTCCCAGTCAATATCCACACCGTCGAAGAACTTCCATGTCTGAAGGAATTCTTTTACCGAGTTCACGAAGACGCGGCGTTTGCTTTCGTCGTGCATGAAGTAAAACGGATCAGACAGCGTCCAGCCACCGATAGACGGCAGGATTTTCAGATCAGGGTAGGCTTGTTTCAGCGCCATCATCTGACCAAAGTTACCACGGTAGGGGTCTTGCCAGTTGTTCACGCCTTCTTGGCCCATCTGAATCGCGGCCCATGGGTCATGGATGGCGACCGCAAAATCAGGTGTGCCCGCACAGGCTTTTTGCAGAGCCGCAAAGCTGCCAGGAATTTGTTTTAGGCTATCGTTAATGCCATCTCCCCCACAGATAGGGGTGAAGCCGTACAGCATGTGAGTCAGGTTTTGTGCTGGGACTTTATTTAATGGGAATTCACGGCCGTAAACACTCCATTCAACAAAGTAAGTGCCGACCACTTTTCCAGAGGTATTGGTGTAAGGCTTGTTATTTTCTTGTAGAGCAGGAGCCAGCGGTGCCAAGTGGCTACCGTCTGTATCGGCAATCGTCAATGTGACAGATTTGCTTTCGCTGCAGCCATCGGCATTACATAACTCAACCGTCATGTCATACACGCCGCCTTTGCTGACATTGAATGTCGCGCTTTTGCTGCTGCCTTTGCCCGTCCAGACGGTTTCGCCGTCAAGCAATACGTTTGCCGTTTGTGCAGCGTCGCCGCTCCATGTCTGCCATGAAACAGTCACAGGGATGTCTTTGTGGCGCGCAACGACGATGTCTTTATAGCTTTGTGCATCACGGTTTAATTCAACCAGTGCGTAAGTGTGTGTGCCCCAATCAAGGTTAGGTGTACCGGGGGCGGCAGCGTGTGCGCCAGCGGTGGCCAACAGGCTGCCGACAAGCATAGCAATGTGAGACTTTTTCAAATTAGGCTCCGTTTATACAGAAGAAAAAGGCATGCTCACCCGTTGGCGTGTAACAGGGTTTCAGTCAAAAAACAGACCAAGGTGAGACGCGGTTTGTATAATACGAGGTCAACGAAGGAGGAGGCGTGCTCCACTTGAGGCAGTCCCGCTGTCATCGGGAATGCGGTCATTACCAAGCATTCCCCTTAGACCGGAAACTTTGCGTCCTGCATTTTCATGCAGTTTGCCGTTGTCACAAGTATTGAGGATATAAATAGCAGAATGCTTATTTTGTGCAATTTAAAATGTAGATTATGCTGCGCTTAGCGAATACGTAAATATATATTTGTGATATTGCTTCACGTAATTTAACGCATAAGCGTGTAGGTCATATAAATAGACGCGGCCAATAAATAAAAAGCGCCCTATAGGCGCTTTTGTGTATAGAACGGGGTGATACCGCACGCTAATTAGCTAGCCAGCACCATGTCGTTGTCAGGCTTCATGTTGGCGCGGCGGTTCACGTCTGCCCACACCATAGGAATAACGATAACCGCTAATGCGAGGTTAGACAGCGGAACGGCAAGCCAGATACCATCAATCCCCATCAGTTTTGGCATGATGTACAAGAACGGTAGTTGGATCAGCATGTTACCTAGCGATATCATCAGTGCTTTGCCACCTTTATCAATGGCCATAAAGTACACGGAAGCCAGCGCAAAGAAACCATCTAGGAACATGGCAAACAGGTGCAAGCGAATACCGTTTATCGTTTCTAATGCCAGTACCGGCTCATTCTGGCTGAACATGCCCACAAGGGTGTTCGGGAAAATATTCAGCAGCGCAATCGCACCCATACCCGTTAGAAGTACCGCTTTGGCAGCAATCACTAATGTGGCTCGAATTTTCTCACCTTGTTTTGCCCCGTAATAATAACTGACTGGCGGTTGCATACCGCTTGCTAAGCCTTCAGCCAGTAGGTAATACATGGTGACCAAATAACCGACAATGGCATATGCCCCGACATGGACTGAACTACCGTAGCTCATGAACAGTTTATTATGCAGGGCAACCATAAAACTGAAGTAGGCATACATAAATAAACTTGATGCGCCCAATCCTACGGTTTTGATGGCCATGTCCATATTAAAACACAGGTTACGCAGTGTTAATCGTAGTTGGGAGTAGCGCGAAAAGAAATACAGGATAGCGACCACCGTAATACTGATTTGCGCAATAATGGTGGCAATGGCTGCACCTTGTAGTGCCCACCCGAAATGTCCGATGAACAGGTAATCCAGCACAATGTTGATCACCGCACCGCCCATCATTAACCCCGTTGAAAAGTTTGGGCTTTCATCATTACGGATAAGCATCGGCAGGGCACCGGATGCAATGGTGAAAATAGCGCCCCAACTGAATACTTCGATATACGCGCTACCCATTGCCAAGGCATCACCAGTGGCTCCTTGCGCAATCAATAGGGTAGGGGCAAGCATGTTGAGCAACGCCATCATCAGTAAGCCGGCAAGGCCGATTAAACCCAATGCGGTGTACAGCGTTTGTTGTGCTTTACTGGTGTTGTYTTCGCCACGGAAAATGGAGATTAAGCTACCGGCACCCATGCCAACCAACAGACCCAAGCCAGCTAAAACACCAATCACTGGCCAGGCAAGGTTGATCCCCGCTAGGCCTTCGTAGCCGATGTAGTGACCCACGAAAATACCATCAATAACTTGGTAGAGGCCGTTCACGAGCATGGCCGCGATAGATGGGATCGCAAAGCGCCAGAACGTTTTGCTGGTGCTGCTGGTATCTATGCTGCTGGATGAAATTTCTTGCATTGTTATTATTCTACTTTGTGAGATATGTGGGTATTATCGCTATAATCAAGATTGATTGAAGTTAGTATCCATCCGCTTTTCGGATGGATGTATTGCCAGTGTCTACTGCCACAGCAGGAAAAGTGAAATCACAATGAATTGGACCATTGATCAATTAGACGCTTTTGTCACCGCCGTGCAACAAGGGTCGTTTTCTGCTGCCGCTAGAAAATTAGGCAAGGCACAGTCACGTGTCAGTACGGCAATCACCAATTTAGAAGTGGATTTAGGTTTCGACTTGTTTGATCGCAGCGCGCGATTACCGGTGCTAACCCCTGCTGGGGAAGACATGTACATTGAGGCACAGGCGGTATTGGCGCAGTGCCAACGCATGTGTTCGCGGGCGATGACGGTCTCGACCGGTGAAGAAACGATGTTCACCGTTGCCATTGATGAAGCTGTGCCCGTCACTGCCTTTGAGATCATGTTTGAAGCGGTCGCACAGGAATTTCCGTTGTTGAAACTGACCATCATTAATGGCTCACAGCAGGACATTGCGCAGTATGCGGCCAGTGGTAAAGCAGATATTGGTGTGTTGTTTCATCAGCACAGTTTGCCAGAGAACCTTGAATTCACCTCGGTGGGTCAGTTTAAACATTCATTGATTGTCTCGCGTGACCATCCGCTCTCGGCCATTGCCGTACCGCAGATTAAGGATCTCACCCAATATCGCCAATTGGTGATCCGTGATCGCTTGGGCATCGGGCAGGCCAAGCCGTTAGCGGCTAACTATTGGCATATCGACAGTTACTACATGATTTCCGCTTTGGTGATCCGTGGTTTAGGCTGGGCATTGGTGCCCGAGCACGTGGCGAAAGAACAATGGTACGCGAATGATTTAGTCGAATTGTCCAGCGAGGCGATCCCTGATCCATTGATGGTTGAAATCGGCATCGTCAAACGCCGAGATAAAGGCATTGGGCCCGTGATGGAATGGATGTACAGCGAGCTGGAAAAAATATTCTAGATCACACGAAAAGGTATTCTTTTTGAGAATAGTGATAAAACCAAATCAGCCTGTTACTGTCCTATAAACGTCGAACAAATTTGTCCTATAACAAGAACAACGAAGAGATCTTTTGTGCTATGCCAGAGTCTTGCATTACCCCTAACTTTGTTCAGCCATTGCCACTGATTTTGGCGGGGCCGATTTTGCGCCAAGTCACCGCGAAACAGATCACGCTGTGGCTGGCAGTGTCACAGCCGTTGGAAGGTGCTGTGCGTGTTTATAAAGAGCCTGCAGATCAGGAACACACGGTGTCATCCGATGCTGCATCCCCTTTTTTCACTGGCGATTTAGCGACAGGCCAACACATTCAGATTGGCCAGCGTGCGTGGATCTATCAAGTGACGTTTGCCAGCGATTTTCCGGTTAATACCCCACTGAGTTATCAGATCATTACCCAGCAGGGCGATCTGACCGCAGAATTACCGCACCTGTTGTATGACGGCGAATCACGCATCCGTTTTACCATTAAAACGCAGGCAGATTACGTGATGCATGGCTCGTGCCGTAACCCGCATTACCCAAGCAAAGACAGCTTGGTTGCCGCAGACAATAAAGTCGCCACGCAAGCGGTGAATGAGCGCCCGAGTCTATTGATGATGAGCGGCGATCAAATTTACGCGGATCACGTCGCAGGCCCCATGTTGGATGCGATCCAACAAGTGATTGCGCTGTTAGGGTTGCACGGTGAAAGCTTCGAAAAATCGCAGATCGATAACAGCGCAGCGTTGTTTGCACACCCCGACAATTTTTACCGTCGCGATAAAATTTTGCCGCATTATCTCGAAGGCGGGGAGGAAGTGTTTGAACGCATTCCGAGTGTGGCCAATTGGTTGCGCCGTAAAGTGCCGGTATTCAGTTCCCGGGAGTCTAATAATCACCTCATTACATTGAGCGAGTTTGTCGCCATGTACTTATTGGTGTGGTCGCCGGTGCTGTGGCGGTTTGTCGATAGCGGTAAATTGCAAAAAGATAAGTTTACTTGGCACGGTCATACATTGGCGCCACAGTGGCAACAAGTATGGCAAAACGAAAAGCCGATTATTGACGATTTTGAGGCGGGCTTAACGCAAGTTCAACGCTTATTGGCACATTTGCCCACGTATATGATTTTCGACGATCATGACGTAACCGATGATTGGAATTTGACCGTTGGCTGGGAGCAAGCGGCATACAATAACCCGTTTTCGCGCCGTATTATCGGTAATGGTTTGCTCAGTTACTGGCTGTTCCAAGGGTGGGGGAATGCGCCTGAAAACTTCGATACGACCTTTATGGCGCGTATGCAGGACTTTTTCAGCCAGCCGAATCGGGATCGCCAAGACAGTGTCATTGATTACCTCTATCGATTTGAACAGTGGCACTACACGGTGGAAACGTCGCCGAAAATGTTGGTGTTGGACACCCGTACCCGCCGTTGGCGTTCAGAATCGAAAATGAACAAACCATCGGGCTTAATGGATTGGGAAGCCTTAATTGAAATGCACCAATCATTGATCCATGAACCTGCGGTGATCATCGTGTCTGCCGCGCCTATGTTCGGGGTGAAGTTCATTGAAATGCTGCAACGAGGCATGACTTGGTTAGGGCAACCGCTGCTGGTGGATGCGGAAAACTGGATGACGCACCCAGGTTCTGCCAATACCTTGATCAGTATTTTTACCCATACTAAAACGCCAACCAACTTCGTCATTTTGTCGGGGGATGTGCATTATTCCTTTGCGTATGACGTGAAGCTGCGTTTTCGTAAATGCAGCCCGAATATCTATCAAATCACCAGCAGCGGGATCAAAAATGAGTTTCCGAATGGCTTGTTGCGGGTGTGTGACTTTATGGACCGCATTTTGTATAGCCCACGTTCTCCGTTGAACTGGCTGACCAAGCGTAAGCGCTTAAAAGTGTTTAAGCGTGATCCTGACTTACCGGGTAACCGTCGCTTGATTAACCGCAGTGCCATCGGTGAAGTGCGCTTGGATGGGCAAGGTAAACCGATTGATATTGCCATCCTGACGGCAGAAGGCGAGCGTATTGCGTTCCCGCCGATTGAGGATCGGGATTAACCGACGATGTTTGTTGGGTTTTACGTTATCGCGTCTCTTTAGGTTGCTGTTTGTCATTCGCCGTTATTTACCCTTGGTGATCACAAGATTTTTTCAATCGCTCATCTTCGGTTACAATTGAAAGCGAATAAGAAACGATAACAATTAGCCAAAGAGAAAGGAGTGGGTCATGGCGTTAACAATGAAAAAAGCAGGCAGTGTACTAGGGATGGGCTTAGGCATTTGGGCATTGTCGGCCTCTGCGTATGCGGGATGGGCGTTAGATAACACACAATCGGTGATTGATTTTTCATCCGTGAAAAACGATGCCGTGGTCGAAAACCATGGTTTTAAGCAACTCAGCGGCACGATAGACGATAAAGGCGCGGTGACGGTGGCGATTGATCTTGCCAGTGTCAACACCAAGATTGAAATCCGTGATACCCGCATGAAAGAGTTGTTGTTCCAAACCAAGGAATACCCACAAGCGACAATCAAGGCCAAGGTTGATAGTGCGATTTTAACCAGCCTTGCACCGGGTAAGACTCGCGTGGACGACATTACGTTCTCGCTCAATCTGCATGGTAAAACGCAAGATATTCCGGCCAAAGTGCAGATCACCGGGCTAGAGGGCGGCGGATTGCTGGTCAACACTTTGGCGCCAGTGATGGTAACAGCCAGTCAGTTTGATCTGGATGGTGGGATTGGCAAGCTGAAAGAGATCGCCAAACTCAAATCTATCTTGCTGACGGTGCCTGTTAACGCCAACCTGGTGTTTAAGCCTGCGTCATAAGCGATGTTGTAGTACGAATATGAAAAACACAGCCGGCGATTGTCGGCTGTGTTTGTTTTAGGCCATCGCGATTGTAGTTAGTCCATATTGCTACCCGAAGTCCCTTAATAACGCTAACATGCCCGCCATACCATTACTGCGCTAATGCAAACAAGCAAACAAGAAGAAGAGAACGACGTGTTTGATAAAGAACATCTGATTAAATTGGCCAATGTAAAAATGCCGTACGGCAAATATGCCGGTCGCGTGATCATTGATTTACCGGATGAGTACTTGCTATGGTTCCAGAAGAAAGGCTTCCCGGAAGGTGAACTAGGCATGCTGATGGCATTGGCCTTGGAGTTCAAAATTGAAGGGCTGGAATCGGTGATTCGTCCACTGCGACGGGATTAATGCCTGTACCCAAACTGCCATTGAATTTATCAGGGTATTTGGCATCATGGTGAGTTAAATTTTTCAACAGGGCAAGGAATGCCATGCAACAGACAGACAACCCAAATACGGTTCAAAACCATACTCAGAATCAAACGCTGGAAGTGACGTTCAGTCGTGACATAGAGCAGGTTGAAGTAATTGCACTTTATCAAGCCAATGAATGGTCATCAGCGCAGGTTCCTGAAAAGCTTATTCCCGCTTTACTTAATTCCGACAGTTTGGTGACCGCTCGCCTGAACGGGCGGTTAGTGGGGATCGGTAATGCCATTTCAGATGGACACTTGGTGGTGTATTACCCGCACATGTTGGTGCATCCGGATGTACAGGGGCAGGGCATTGGTCGCCAGATGATGCAACTCATGCAAACCCGATATGCCGGCTTTCATCAACAAATGCTGACCGCTGACGGTAAAGCCATCGCCTTTTATGAATCCCTTGGGTTTGAGCGAGCCGGGCAAACCGCATCTATGTGGATTTATGCCGGGGATGATCACTAACGGGTATTCAGATTCATACTGCTCTGAATCCCGTTTGAGTGTTTCTATTTAAAATGGCTTATGTATTTATGGGTTGATAAAGCGCTTTAATCGCGTCCCGCAACCATTGGATTTTCGGGTTCTGGTTATTGCGCTTGTGCCAGATTAACGTAAATGGGATTTTCAACTTCTCTTGTGCGACCGCATCTAACGGGATCGGCAGACACACCAGATCCGGATGCATTTGACGGCAGTAGTGTTGATAATATTGCGGTGCAGTGGTGACCAAGGTTTGCCCCGGCTGCGCCGCCATAAACAGCGATTGCTCAAAGGTTTCCAGCGTGAGTGCGATAGTACGCGACTGTCCCGTTTCCTTCAAAATTTCATCCAGCGCCCAGCTTTCACTCTTTTCCCACAGTGTATTGATTTGCCCGTATTGCAAGAAAGCATCCAGATCCCACTGGGCCTGTAAGGCGGGGTGATCTTTGTGCAGATACACCATGGGTGAATCGTAAAACAGCACTTCAAAGTTCACGAAATAAGGCAGCAGATCTAACGACTCGCGCGAGCGCGGGTGGCTCTCTCGCCCGGTAAAACCGATATCCGCATCGCCCTGAATGATCGCTTCTAACGAATCGTAATCCCAACTGCTGACTTTGACCTTCGCATTCGGGTAGCGTTGGTAGATTTGCTGCGACAGGGCATGCAGGTGGATAAGTAGCATGGGCGATTCCATCGCTAAGTGGAACTGCACCCCATCGGGAATTTCATCACCCCGCTTGGTTAACAGTTGGCTACCCATCTGCATCCAGTCAGACAGATCTTGCGCCATGCTCATCGCCAGCGGTGTCGGCCTTAATCCTTGTGGGGTTTTGACAAACAAAGGGTCATCAAACCAGTCACGCAATTTATTGAGGGATTTGCTGACCGTCGAGGGGGTAACGTTGAGCTTTTAAAAAAAGCGTGCTGCTGTCTGCTTGGCCGCCTAACAACGACGCGACAGCAAAAATGGCGGCACCCACCATCGCGACGGGTTTACGGCCAATACGGTCGGCCAGTTTGCCGGCAAACAGCATGGTGGCGGCCATTCCGGCTAAATAGACAGAAAATGCAATATGGAGCTGGGATTCACTCGCGCCAAGATCTTGGGCGATTTGCGGTAATCCCACTAAATACAAATCAATCGCCGTTGGGTAAAGCAAGACAAAGGCAAAGCTACAAAGCAAATATCGAAACATGACAACCTCACAAAATCAGTGCAGCGATAATAGTGAGGATGATGAAAGACCGCGAGTAACCTTTCTGACATCAGGTATTTCTCTATGCGACAAACGCTCGAGAAATAAGCGACAAACACTCGGTTCATAACAAAAGATTATCAAGATAAGAAATAATGATAATTTCATTTGAGTGTGTTGACGCATTAGGATGCTCATCAAGAAAGCGATGACACATTGCACATACATTCCCATGTCTTAATAGGATGCAGCATGAAGTTTTTACATACGATGATCCGCGTGACGGATCTGGACGCCTCTATCGCGTTTTACACTGATGTTTTTGGCATGAGCCTGTTAGAGCGTGTAGAAAATCCGGAATACCGTTACACCTTGGTATTTGTCGGTTATGAAAACGATCCAAGCGGCACCGCCATTGAACTGACTTACAACTGGGACACCGACCAGTACGACATGGGGACAGCATTCGGTCATATCGCACTGGGTGTGGATGATATCTATGCGGCGTGCGACAAGATCAAAACACTGGGTGGTAACGTGACCCGTGAGCCGGGGCCGGTGAAAGGCGGTACAACGCATATTGCCTTTGTGAAAGACCCAGATGGTTACCCAATCGAACTGATCCAAACTGACGCCTAATTGAGAGAGTGAATCATGACCGTTATG
Source organism: Photobacterium japonica (assembly GCF_050337005.1). Lineage (NCBI taxonomy): Bacteria > Pseudomonadati > Pseudomonadota > Gammaproteobacteria > Vibrionales > Vibrionaceae > Photobacterium > Photobacterium japonica. Next base: position 11,928 of record NZ_JAKJSN010000030.1, read on the forward strand.
AATACTGAAGCCTTGTTTCAACCCGTTCAACTGGGTCAACTTACGCTGAATAACCGTATTGTGATGCCGCCAATGACGCGTTCTCGTGCCAGTCAGCCGGGTAATGTCGCCAATGACATGATGGCGGCGTACTACGCACAACGCGCTTCTGCCGGTTTGATTGTTGCAGAAGGTACACAGATTTCGCCAATGGGTCAGGGCTATGCCTGGACGCCGGGCCTTTATACGCCAGAGCAAATCATGGGCTGGAAAAAAGTGACTGACGCCGTGCATGAACAAGGCGGGGCAATTTTTGCGCAGCTTTGGCATGTAGGCCGAGTGACTCATCCAGACAACATTGGCGGTGAGCAGCCTATTTCATCTTCTGCACTGAAAGCGGAAAACGTGAAAGTGTTCATCGACAACGGTACCGATGCGCCGGGCTTTGTGGATGTGGTTGAACCACGTGCCATGACCAAAGCGGATATCCAAATCGTGATTGAACAGTACCGCCAAGCGGCAGTGAATGCGATGGAAGCGGGCTTTGATGGCATTGAGTTACATGCTGCAAACGGTTATTTGATCAATCAGTTTATTGATTCAGAAGCCAACAATCGTACCGATGAATACGGCGGCTCGATTGAAAACCGTCTGCGTTTCTTGGGTGAAGTGGTGGCTGCGATGACAGATGCCATTGGCGCAGATCGTGTGGGCGTACGCTTGGCACCGTTTACGTCACTGAACGGCACAGTGGATGCCACACCTGTTGAAACCTACACTGCCGCAGCGGCACTGCTTGATTCACTGAATGTGGTATATGTACACATTGCCGAAGTGGATTGGGATGATGCACCGGATACACCGATGGCATTTAAACACGCTGTGTGTGAAGCCTACAACGGTGTGCTGATTTATGCGGGCCGTTACGATGCAGAAAAAGCAGAGTCGGCATTGCTGGAAGGCTGGGCTGACATGATTGGTTTTGGTCGTCCGTTCATTGCGAATCCAGATTTACCAAGCCGCATTCAGCATGGCTACCCATTGGCGATGCACGATCCAAACACATTGTTTGGTGGTGCAGAGCAAGGTTTGACGGATTACCCGGCTTACACGCCAGCGTAATCTGGTAAGACCCTGCGACAGTCTCACAGCGCCAGTTTTACAGTGACAAAACCATAAAGATCGTAGTGTGTTGTTTTCAGCATGCTGCGATTTTTTTGCTTATCATCACCGCCAATAATCCTATCACGTAGCTTGTTTATTCAATTTTTCATGTGCGACGCCTTGTAACCTGTCCCTGTCACCCGTTTGAAGCGGGAAAGACAGACGTGATGACAGGGAGAAAATAACATGACGTTAGCTTTAAAAGTACCGCCACTCTTAGTGACTGCGATAGTCGCCGGTTTGATGATTGTGACAGGAAGCGGGGCATCCGTTGAGAGCCCCAATAGTCATGCACTAGATGCAGGCACCCAACTCTGGTTAGCCTGCTGGATATGGGCTGCGGCGGTGACGGTTATTTTACTGGCCGTTATCAGCTTTAAACGCCATCAAACCACAGTCAACCCCTATGCTTTGGAGGGGGTTTCTACGCTGGTGGATTCCGGCATTTTTCGCTATTCCCGCAACCCGATGTATGTCGCCATGGCAATGAGCTTACTGGGCATTGCCGTGTTGCAGGGTGCATCGCTATCACTGTTTTATGTGGCAGGCTTTATTATTTATATCACCCAGTTTCAAATTAAACCGGAAGAAGCGTTCTTGCAGGAAAGATTCGGTGTTGTTTACGTGGAATATTGTCAGCAAGTACGACGCTGGCTGTAGGGGGAATGTACGCGGTGGCAGCGTATAAAGGAACGGGTAAGCGACGCCCCGAATGAGAGCATGGTCACCTTTTTATGTGAGGCGCAGCCAAAGGTTATGACGAAAGCTTAAAGCGATTTATCATAGCGCCGATGTTGATGAACTGAGAGATGGATGATGTCTACGCTTTATACCCAATACGCAGAAGAATACGATGCGGCAGTACAAGATAATATCTACAACGCCCATTTTGAGCGTCCGTCACTCCAAGCTTTAATTGGTGAAGTTGCTGGATGTGATGTGCTGGACTTGGGCTGTGGCACCGGCGTGTATGCACAATACATGCTGGACAATGGGGCAGAGACACTGACTTGTATCGACTATTCACCTGAGATGGTCGAGATAGTGAATCGTAAATTCGGTGGTAGCTTTGGTGACAGGGTCACGTGTTACGCGCAAGATTTGTCAACGGGTCTGCCTGACGAAGCCGATGAAAGCATGGATTTGGTGATTTCACCCTTGATGATCCATTACTTGGAAGACCTCACGCCGTTATTTTCTGATATTGCGCGTGTGCTGAGAAAAAGCGGCCGCTTTGTGTTCTCCACCCATCACCCGTTTGCAGATATTGAATGTTCTACCTCGGGTAACTATTTCAAGCGTGAAATCGTGCACGATGTGTGGGATACCGTGGGGGTACCGGTGGATGTGCAATTCTTCCGTCGTTCACTGACCGAGATCATGCAAGCTATTTCTGGCAGCGGTATGGTCGTGACCGGCATGAATGAAGGCATGGTGAGTGAAGCGGTGAAAGCCATGTCGGCCGATCACTACGCGTTCTTGTCGACCAAGCCGAATTTCATCTTTATCGCGTGTCAGAAGCCTGCTTAAACACGTCAGCGACATGACACAAGGAGCGTGAATGAACACACCTATTTTGTTTATATTCTCAGGGCTACCCGGAGCCGGGAAAACCACCTTGGCACAAGGACTCGCCAGAGAAACCGGCGCGGTGTTTCTTCGTATTGATACCATCGAACAAGCATTGCGAGACTTGTGCCAGTTTAAGGTGGAAGGCGAGGGGTACCGCCTGAGTTACCGTGTGGCAAAGGATAACCTGCTGCAAGGGAACAGTGTGATTGCAGACTGTTGTAATCCTATCGCCTTAACCCGTGAAGAATGGCAACAAGTCGCCTTGAGTGTGGGGGCGCGTTATATCAACATCGAAGTCTATTGCAGCGATGAAAGCGAGCACCGCTTTCGCGTTGAACACCGTATGAACACGGTGGCCAATTTGGTTTTACCTACGTGGGAAGCAGTTCAGCAGCGGCATTATGAGCCGTGGGATGCGAACTCGGTTGCAAGCGGTGATGTCGTTCGTATTGACACGCAAGGCGAAGCCGTTCAAGTATCGATGGAGAAGTTATTCGCTGCATTACTGCGTACGGAGCTGAACTATGGATAAGGTCCAGGCGACCGATTGTGACTACATTGTCATTGGCGGTGGGATTGTCGGTGTGTCTACCGCTTGGCAATTGCAGCAGCGGTATCCGGCTAAATCGGTGTTGTTGATTGAAAAAGAGGCCGCGTTATCCCGCCATCAAACGGGTCATAACAGCGGCGTGATCCATGCCGGTGTGTATTACGCGCCGGGCAGTTTGAAAGCCGCGTTTTGTAAAGCGGGCGTGGAAGCTACGAAACAGTTTTGCGCGGCGCATGATATTGCCGTCGAGAACTGTGGCAAATTGCTGGTGGCGACCAATGCTGTTGAATATACCCGCATGTTGGCACTGTACGATCGCTGTTTAGAAAACGGTATTGATGTACGGTTGCTGGATGCCGCGCAGTTGAAAGAGGCCGAACCCAATATCGTGGGATTAGGCGCAATCAAAGTCTCCACGACCAGTATTGTGAATTACTGTGAAGTCACCGAGAAAATGGCGGCGGCGTTTGAAGCGTTGGGTGGGCGCGTGATGCTCAATACGGCGGTGACAGGGCTGGAAGACACGCAGCGCGGTGTGCGCGTGACCGTGTGTTCAGAGACGGTGCGTTTAGAACAAGCATCGCCACAGGTTTATCACGGCGGTTTCTTGGTGGTGTGTGCAGGTCTGATGGCAGATCGCATGACCCAGATGATGGGGCTGCCTACCGACTTTCAAATCATTCCCTATCGCGGTGAATATTACCGCCTGCCTGAAAAACACAACCAGATCGTCAATCACCTGATTTACCCGATCCCCGATCCAGATTTGCCGTTTTTGGGCGTGCATTTAACCCGTATGATTGATGGTTCCGTCACAGTTGGGCCCAATGCAGTGCAAGGCTGGAAGCGAGAAGGGTACGGCCGTTGGAACGTCGACTGGCGTGATATTCGCGACATGGTATGTTTTCAAGGCTTCTGGAGAGTGACGGCGAAAAATCTGAAAGTCGGCTTGAAAGAGCTGAAGAACGCGTGGTGGAAACCGGGCTATTTGGCGTTGGTCAATAAATATTGTCCGCAAATTACCGTGCAGGATTTATTACCTTATCCTGCGGGCATTCGCGCTCAAGCGGTGATGCAAGATGGCACGTTAGTCCATGATTTCTTATTTGCAGAAAGCGCGCACAGTTTGCACGTGTGTAATGCGCCGTCACCAGCGGCGACGTCAGCTATTCCTATCGGGAATTACATTTGTGACAAAGTGGCCGAAAAACAGGGGGCGGATCTGGATGCGAACTCAGCGTGAGCGAGGTGCGATTTAGGCCAGATTCAGAAACAAAAAAGCCAGCGCGAAGGCTGGCTTTTTAAGCGGTTTACGCCGTTGAAGACGTTAGCACATGGTCGATTACTTTGTGCTTAGGTATGCATAACCGGTCGTGAACGCCGCTTCTTGGAACTGACGAAGACCTGTTGCGCGGAAGTCGATGCCCAGAGGGTTACGCTTCATGCTTTGCTTGATGTCGTTGTTTGACATGAAATCAACTTCAACGCCTTCAATTAGCTGGATAGCGGCTTCCATTTTGAAGCCTACAGAGCTACCTGCGAATTTGCCGCGCGTTTCACGCTCACGGATCACAACGCGATCGATCTGGTAGTCTTCAAGTAGCTTGTGGAATGTCTGCTGGAATTTGCGCATTTGCTCATTATCCAGAGAATCCTGCATGATGAACTTTTGTGAACGGCACTCAGGAATATCAAACATACCGTTACTTTTTGTCAGAAGACAGATCACTGCTTCGTTGCTACGTAGCTCAACAGCACAAATTTTCATGTAAACACCTAAATATATTGTTAGCGGGGTATTGTAGGCAAAAGTGTGGCAAATGTCAGATTTTTCATGACACAAGCTCAAATATAATTCATCACAGCTGCGTTCGGGTGTGTTGCGTTATTCCGCGTTATAGATTGAACCGTCTCGATCCATCTGAGTCAGCAGCAGGCGCATATCAAATTCTAGCTGGTGGTAGTCCGGCTCCATGTGCGAACACAATTGGTAAAACGCCTTATTGTGTTCTTTTTCGCGGACGTGGGCCAGTTCATGTACCACAATCATGCGTAGTAAAGGCAGCGGTGCGTGTTTAAACACAGTAGCCACGCGGATTTCATTTTTTGCTTTAAGCTTATTGCCATGCACGCGAGAAATGAAAGTATGCAACCCGAGCGCATGATTCACCACGTGAATTTTGCTGTCGTACGCGACTTTACTGATCGGCGCGGACTTTCGCAGGTACTGGTTCTTAATCTCCATCACGAAATCATACAAGGCTTTTTCGGATTGAATATCGTGAGACTGCGGGTATTTTTTTAGCAAGAACCGCTTGAGTTTATCTTCTTTGATCAAGGTCTGGACTTGATCTGTCAGTGTAGCCGGATAACCTTGAAGATATTTGAGTTCTTGCATGTTTGTTCGCTTTTAAGAAACACAGAAAGGTTGAATTTTAACGGCCTTGCGACAGCGGCGCAAGCAAGCGATTTTCACGTTGTCGCGTCAGGCAAAAGCGCCACTTCGCTAAACGCGCGTTATACCGTTTTTTATGAGAAGAGAGAAGAAAGTAAGATGGAATTACGCTTACCGCCACCACTGATTTTATTACTTACCCTCGTAGGTATGTACGCGTTAACGCAGTACTGGCCGTTATTCACCTTCGGCTTCCATGGCCAGTGGTGGGTGAGCGGCGGGCTGTGCCTGATGGGGGTCATACTCGGGTTAGCCGGTGTACGCGCTTTTGCCGTGGCACAAACGACCATTGATCCCCGATACCCGAATAAAACGTCTAAGTTAGTCACAACTGGCATTTATCAGTACACGCGCAACCCGATGTATCTCGCCCTGCTGTGCTTCCTGATAGCCGCATTCGTGTATTTTTCTGCGCTATCGAATGTGATCATGTTGTTATTTTTTGTGCTTTATATGAATCATTTCCAGATCGCAGCGGAAGAGGCGGTTTTAGAGGCGATGTTTGGTGAGAGATACACGAAATACTGCCAAGAAGTAAGACGTTGGTTTTAATGACTGTTAATTCGCAATAAAAATGAGGGGAAAAGACGAATAACGCAAGTTAATGTATTTTACATACCACCGCAGTAGAAAAATCCTGACTATGATTAATAAAGATGCGAGGTATATCACCTTTACCATTACATTATCACCACAAGGAGTCAGGTATGGGATTGAAATGTACATGGCAACAAAATGTGCTGCCTATTCTGCGTTTACCTTTGGCATGTTTATTTGCCAAAGGTGATGATGTTACCTTTATTCGTCCGGCTTATCGGCATGACCAACCTTGTGGTGCCAATAAACACCTTCATTTACTGACCCAAGCACAACAAGAAATCGTGGCATTGAAATTGGCGATTAAACAAGCCGGCTATCACGTGAGTGAAATTGTCCGTGCGGAAGTTACATTGTCGTCAGATGTTGATGAATTTCAATTGGGAGAATTATGCGAATTACTGGATACCTTACCGGGTGAAGTGGAGGTGCATTATGAAGAAAAAGGTCTGTTTGCCAGTGATGTGCCGTTAGCCAGCACACAATTGATTGCCATAGAGGCGATGCTGATTCATTGAAGTAAGGTGAATTTATTAAGGTAATCGTGTGAGTGATAGCTTGCTTTTATGTTGAATCTCGCAGAGCGTGTTGATCACCGCCTTACAGTGAACAGAGAGCTTTTTTGTTAATGAATTATTTTCTGCTAGAGAGCGCCAATTTTTGGCGCTCTTTTTGATCTCTGCGTGAATAGCGCCCTGTGGTTGGTCTACCTTTTGAGAAACGGTATACACTTGAGGCAGTCGCAATTTTTGCCATTTGCGGCACTAACGATAAGAGGACTCGGTATGAGCAATATTCACGGTATTCATATTGATGTTGAACAAGTGGGCAATCAAATTTTCATGGAGTTTAAAGCGATTGGTACACTGACGCACAGTGACTATGAAAAAATCACGCCATTGATTGAAGATGCGATGGAAGGGATCGAGGATCCCATCATTAACGTCTATATCGACGGCACGGAATTTGAAGGCTGGCAGTTGCAGGCTGCGTGGGATGATTTAAAACTGGGGCTGAAACATGGCCGAAAATTCCACAAAGTCGCGATATACGGTAATCAACGCTGGCAAGAAATCATGAGCAAAGTCGGTGCTTGGTTCATCAGTGGGGAAGTGCGGTATTTTGATGACTCGATGGATGCGATCAACTGGTTGCGCGTGTAGCGGGCTTCGATGGTCACGGTACAAGAGTGTATGACATACGCATGCGATGCATTATCTGCGACCCGCTACATGGCTTTGAAGTATCACTTGAATTACTATAAAAGCAGCCTTAGGCAACGGGCTGCTTATCATCGCTGCCTATGATGGCTTTTGTATTTTAGGGATGATGTACACAGCCGAATCGAGACTGTGTATACCTCGGTATTGGGTATAACTGCACAATGAGTCGATTAATTTTGAAACACACAGTATTAAGTAGCGCACTTGTACTGGCTCTCTTTCCCGTATCTTGCTGGGCTGACGCGGTAGAAAAAAAAGCAGAGAAAGAAGCGCAAAGTGCGTCTGAATCTTTCGTCACGCCGGAATCGGTGAAGAAACGTTTACGCTATTTTGCCGGTGTGCGCGGTGGCGCCAGTTTGATCGGTAACGATGACAGCGCCATTTTTGCCCAAGGTGGCACCGTGGACTCGGAAAACAGTGGTATTGGTCACTTCGGTGCGTTTGATATTGGTACTTACATGCCCGATGAGCGTGGACGGGTGTATTACAGTTTTGAATACCACACGGCAACCACCCAGTTTGAAGGGAAAGACGCTTACGACACACAGGCGATGCTTCACCTGATCAGCGCGGATCACTTTTTCCAGCCGGATTTGAATATACGCCCGTTTGTGGGGTTGCATGTGGGTTACGCGTTTGCGGAAACCGATTCGGACTTTCCTGACAACTATGAAGACAGTGGTATCGTTTTTGGGGTTCAGGCTGGGTTGGGTTGGGAAGTCACGCAACGTCTGGCGCTTGAGATAGGCATTCGCCATACTGTGTTGCCCTCTAAACGCCAAGCCTGGCAAGCAGAAACCGATACCGGAGATGCCGTGACGGTGGAATCGCAATTGAAGGGCGTCAGTTCGGCGTATTTGGGGGCGAATTATCGCTTCTGATCGGTATTAACCTACCTGTTTACTCAGAAATTTAGCTGCGTATAATGCGATGCCGCAACCTGAATCAATAAGGACTTCAATTTGAAGCTATTTGTAAGAGATCTTACGGTTATCGATGCATCGTACTTATGCGAAGCGCGTGGCATGGTAGGAGAAAGTTGGATTCTCGATGTCGTGATGTCGGGTGAGCTGAATGAAATGAGCATGGTGCTCGATTTCAGTCGCGTGAAAAAGCAAATCAAACAGATTGTCGATGAATATGTTGATCACCGTTTGATCGTGCCGAGCCAAAGCGAAGCCATTCGCATTGCGTCGACGAAGCCGGGTTATTCAACGGTTGATTTGTTGCGCGGTGATAACAGCATGCACCTTCACTGCCCAGACGAAGCCTACTGTTTCATCGATGAAACCACAGTAACGGTTGAGTCTGTAACCCGTCACTTATATCAGGTGTTGGCAGGTAAGCTTCCCGACAATGTACAAGGGCTAGCGTTAACGCTTCGCCATGAACACATTGACGGTGCCTTTTATCATTACACGCACGGCCTTAAAAAGCATGATGGCAACTGTCAGCGTATTGCGCACGGTCATCGCTCGCCGGTTGAGTTGTACATTGAGGGTTTGCGAGATGCCGCGTTAGAACAGCAGTGGGCAAACCGCTGGCAAGATATCTACCTCGGCAGTCAAGAAGACGCATGTTCGGTGAGCGCATTGAATCTGAGTCAGTGGGCGAGCGTATCGAATGACACTCATTACGGTTTCCGTTACACCGCGCCACAAGGCGAGTTTGAGCTGGCGATTGCCCATGCTGAAACGGACATACTAGAAACTGACACCACGGTTGAATTGCTGGCACAGTTTATTGCTGAGCAAGTGCGTGACGACGTTGCGATGGGTAAAACCATTGAGGTGGTGGCCTACGAAGGTGTCGGCAAAGGCGCTATGGCCACCAGTACAGGTCGCCAACAGTAATCGCTCTTGATTCATACCGATAAATGAAAGCCTCAGCCTGTGTGCTGGGGCTTTTTCATTTGAGAGTGTTAGCTCGATTTATTTATAGGCGCCTGCCGAGTAGTGCAGCTCATAACTGTGAGAGTAAATTTCCAGAATGTTGCCAAATGGGTCTTCCATATAAATCATGTGATAAGGTTTTTCGCCTGGGTAATAATAGCGTGGCGCTTTCATCCGTCGTTTCCCGCCTGCGGCCACAATTTTTTTCGCTAATCCTTCCACATCTGGATCTTGTACACAGAAATGGAAGATGCCGGTTTTCCAGTATTCAAAGTTATCTTCAGGGTTGGTCTGGTTTTTAAATTGGAACAACTCCACCCCAATGCGATCACCGGTTGACATATGTGCGATCCGGAATCGATCCCAGCCTGCACCAAACACATCGGTACACATTTCGCCAATGGCGGAGTCATCTTCGACGACGTCAGTCGGTGGCATGATCAGATACCATCCCAGCACCTCTGTGTAGAATTTTACGGCAGCGTCGAGATCGGGCACTGAAATACCAATATGAGAGAAGGTGCGCGGATAGGGTCTTTCGGGTGTGTGCGATGACATACTTCACCTCTTACTTGCTGATGGTAGATTGACGATGAGGAAGGGACGGCAGCACTAATCAGAAATAGCTGTTATGGCGAGCAGTCATTATAATAATGGAAATTTATTAACTGCTTGAGTACGACAGCATGCTGAATCCCGTCTGGCTTAATACGTTCAAAACCCTGATTGAGATCGGTCACTTCACCCAAACCGCCGAAAAACTCTTCATGACGCAACCGGGCGTTAGCCAGCACATCAAAAAGCTGGAAGTGGCCTGCGGACATGATTTGATCAAGCGTATTAACAAGCAGTTTGAACTGACCGAGCAGGGGCGCTTGGTGTATGACTATGCCTTACGGGTTGCCGCAGAAGAGCAGCAGTTGCTGGATAGCTTAAGCTTTGATGATCCGTTTGAAGGCGCGTGTCGGATATCCTGTTCCGGCTCGTTGGCATTGTGGTTGTATCCACAACTGCTGACGCTGCAAAAAGCCCATCCCAAATTAACGATTTCCTTAGAAGTGGCGCCGAATTATAAAATTCTCGATGGTTTACAAGCGGGAACGGTTGATTTGGGCATTGTTACCCATATTCCTAACCCCAGTTTGTATCACAGCCGTGTATTAGGACAGGAGCCACTGTGTTTGGTGCTGCCATCGGCTTATGCTGATACCGCCATCACGCCCGAAGCGTTGCAGCAATGCGGTGCCGTCATGCACCCAGATGCCGCACATTATCTGTCACTGTATTTTGAGCAATGCGGGAATGCGGAATTTGCCAGCTTGAATGTGGATGCTGTACCAGCCGTCAGTTATATCAATCAACTGAGTCAGATCTTGCTACCTGTGGCCGAAGGGATTGGCTTTACCGTTTTACCGCAAAGTGCGATTCAAGCCTTTCCCCGTAAAGCTGATCTAGTGTTGCATACCCCAGGCTCCCCAGTGGTCGAAACCTTGTATCTGGTCACTAAACGTAATCGTGATTTGCCAGCGCGTTATCAGCAAGTGATTGAAACATTGGACGGCAAATTTGCGTAATGTTGAACTGATTCGCTGATGCCTGCGAATAAGGCATAACGACTATCACCGCTTTATCGCGAGCACAGAGTAGGTATGCCAATGCTTCTCAAATCCTAGCATGGTCGTACCTTGTGCATCGCGTTCATTCCATTCAATGATGTCAAAATCCGCCAAGAGGGACGCCAATTGCGTACGTGTCACTGGGGCGGTGGGTGATCGGTAATTTTCGGCCCAACTGTCTTTCACTCCCATGAAATCGCCAGCAAACACACCGCCAGAGGCTAAACTGGCGACAAGCCGTTGCCATGTTGATGTGAACGTGTCGGGATCGGCAAAGAAGAGGCTGGAATTGGCGATAAGCACACCGCATTGGGGGTAGGTAAATGTCTCGAAACTTGCTTGTGTCAGAAAAATGGGGGCATGAGCTTCGAACCGCTCACGGCAAATGGTGATGGCATCAGAATTAATATCAAAAGCATGCACGGTGTAGTCTTGCGAGGCTAAAAATTGAATATCGCTGCCGGTGCCACAACCACAGTCAACGGCAATGCGCGATCCTGATTGGTTTAATGTAATCGCACGTTCAGTGCGTGGCGTATGAGGACGACGCAATGCTTTATTGTAAAATTGTCGCCAGTTTTCTGCGTTTTTATCCATAAAGAAATATTGTCCTTTGTGTGCATATGAATGATGAATTTGGTGGGATATTCACTGCGGATGATACGGGCAGTGATCTGTTCCTACATCGGTGCTGACACTGCGCACGTAGGGAGTGGTTCCCGCAGAGGTAGTGATGGTTTTTACGTTGACGGCCCAATAAGCATTGGGACGTTTAGGGATAGGCAGGGCATTTATCCCTGTCATTTGAATAATCATAACGGACAGAAACGTTGGATAAACCACACGTTGGGACGGAGGACGAAAATAGCGAGGCAACGCGCGAAGATCACTGCAAGAAAGGGGCAGGGTTTACAGTAAGACTGAGGTGACAGGGGCTCACCGTCGTTGGCAGGTGGTACAGCCTCGGCAGGCAGAACGGGTATGGCGATCTAAACGGCCGCGTTGAATCTTGCAGTAACCATTTTTAAATGCACGGCGGGCAGAAAACCAATCGTCTGGTTTGGCGAGCAGCACATAGCCATAGCAGGCTTTCATTAAGGGTGTGCGGTATTCATTGATGAAGGTGCTGTCAAAGCCAATATCGAAATAGGTCAGTGCCTCTTCGATACAGGTAAAGCGGGCAATTTTTTCTTGGATATCGGTATAGCTCATAACGGTACAATATGCTGCAAACAAAAGACACGGTAAACAGTGGCGAGCCATCGCTCATCAATGTTTGTTGTGACAGTAGTATACTCGCTCGCTCAGCTATGAGCACGGATTAAGCGCAGAGCTTAATCATGGTGCGCAAACGCGTACAAAGCATCTGCCAGTTGTAAAATGTAGCTGGCATCTTCAATTTGATCTCGCTTGTCTGACAACGGACTGTCACCGTGCGATGCACCCCAAATCGCCCCAGCCATGGCGGCGATGGTGTCGGTATCCCCACCTAATTGAATAATGTGCGTTAACATGGCATCAAAGGATTGTGCGCGATATTGCAGCGCAAAATAAATGGCTGTGATGCAAGAATCCGTGGCAGTCATGCCATTGCCCAAGCGTTGTTTGAGCATGGTGACAGGCACCGGAAAATCGATAGCAATTAAGCTTCGACAAACAGTGAGTTTTTTCTTGAATTCGGCATGCTGCGTTTCTGTGATTAAGCGGTCAAGCAACGCCAAGGGCGGCGTGTGCGTTAACGACAAAGCGGTTGCAATCGCAATCAATGTCGCGCCTTCAATACCGAGAGTGTGGGCGTGTGTGATTTCTGCGCTCTGTGCGACGGTTGTTTTGATTTGTTCAATATCATAGGGGAAGCACAGTGCCACAATGGGGGCTCGCATGGCAGCCCCATTACCGAAGGAACCTTCTTTAAACTGTGCACAATTGACCGACCGCCAGTTTTTACCTGCTCGAATGCTTTTGAGAAGTTTTGCGGCGCTGGGTCCATAACCTCGTGACCAGCGATAACTGTTGGCAAGGGTATGAGCCAAATGAGATTGATCAAGTTGCTTGGCAGTTAAAATAGAATGGGCAATGTCCATCGCCATTTGTGTGTCGTCGGTATAGCGCAATAAACCATAACGATTTCTGCCCAGTAAACGCCAAAGTAACCGTTCCATCGTGCCGCCTTCATAGGGGGCGCAGAAAGTATCGCCAATGGCTAAACCGAGAAAACAGCCTCGATATTGTGTTGCGGTAATAGCAGGATGGGATGAGGTGTGTGACGGGGAACGGTCGGCATCTTGTGTTGGCGTGCGTACCTTTGTTGCGCTCATGGATACATTCCCCTTTAAAGTCACCAAGCCGATATTGTGATCTCACCTTAGATGAATGTCGAAGTGGCACGTGGATTCAGTCTTGGATCTGCAAACTCACTCGCAAAGAGGGCGAATGAAGCCCCTGAAAACACCTAAAGATTGTGATGTTTATAAGGGGCTGGTTTGTGCTTGTGCGCGAGAAAGGGATTAAAACTATTGCGCCTTTTGCTWCTGTTTTTCCAATTGCTTCATGTATAAATTGGCACTCCAGCCAAAACTGATCGTAAGCACGACATATTGCATGAGGACGGCAATGGAAAGCGCGATGACCCATCCCCATACAGGAATAGCGTTCCACAGCGTAGAGAGTTCATCACTGAATTGGTCGCCTGCATAGAACCATGTCATAAGCAGCGTTGCGACCAAGGAAATCACGATAGAGTACAATAAACAGTAACCGACTAAGCGGCGCTTTTCCGTTTTATTCGGGGGCCTATTTTGGTCAGAAACAAACTTGAACGCGATCCCCATACTGGCACCGACAAGAATACCGATGGACGCGCTGGTGCCTAAATCGAGTTCAAAAAAGGTGACAATAACGTCAAAGACGATCATTAACGCGGTATATAGTACGGTGAACATGATGACGTACTTTTTGACCGGTACCGTACCAGCAGAATGTGTATTGCTATCCATAATATGACTTCCTTGTTTTCACGTTGCTATCATTATCTATGGAATAAACACGGTGGCAATCGCTCTAAGGTAAAAATATTAAGACGTTCTAAACTCAGCAATATTTATAACGTGCTTAATATATCAATGGTTGACATTCACGTTCTTGAAAAGTGGGCAATGAGCAGAAATACCTCCCTGACAAAATGTCGTATTGCCGGGAGGATAAATGAAGCTTGATTATGAGCGATGAACAACATTTTTCTTATACTGCTGAACATAGGCGTGCCGAGTCCAACCAAAAATGACCGCAAGTATCATTAAGTGAACAATGCAATTTCTAATGATGTAGGAGAAAACAAAGCTGAACTCTCCGTCAGACATTATCGCTAAAATACAGGCCTCAGTAAGTAACGCAATGACCATTGATAGAACTGTCGTAACGCCGACAAGTTGAATGGTTTCAGCATGGTTGGGCGGGCGTCTTTGATCGGAGTAAAAATGTTTTACGGTTAAGATGCCAGGCGGGATTAACAGACTCATGTAAACGATGTGCCACACATTCCAGTCTAATAGATCGATAACCAGAACAGATGTGAAAAATATAGCACCGTAGTATTTGCAAAATAATTGAAAATATTTTGATAAAGATACCATTTCTGTTGTTGAACTACCCCAATTCAAAGTATCACTTCCTTGTGTATGATTTGAGGCGTCAGTATCTTGAGAATCGTGCTGGATTCAATATGCAGAGAGATGAACTGACAATAGACTCGAAAAATTTTAATAGAACAACTCGATACAAACAGTAAATACAAGTGTTCTGTCACGGAACGATTCGATGAATAGTGAGATTTATTGTTGTCGAAGCCTGAACGCATCCTCAATAATCAATAAAGCACGAAGCTGCTGGTTGCATGCCTTGTTCCTAAATAACGGGTGGGTTTTGTATTTCGTTTTCTTCTGCTTTTTCTATTTCGGTATAGCTTTCTTTTTCTATATGGCTTTCTTTTACGGTGCAAGTTTCACGCACCATTTCACAGAACATCTGTCCATTAATGGCAATGTGTTGCGTGAAAATAAAGCCAGCTTTTGTTGTGTGCGCCACATAAGAGCGCACATTGTCGGTATGCACGTAGGTGTAAACAAACGGGTAGCGGCTTTGCATCGCATTCAGGCTATAGGCAAAGAGGGCTTCAAACACCCCTTGTCCACGATAGGTTTTACTGACGCACACTGGCCCCCAGAAATAGCTGTTTGATTGCGTCAGCGGCCCTTTGCGGTATGGCACATTCACCAGTTGCTCAGCAATGCGAACGAGGTTGTCAGAGAAGGACCAAAATCCCCAAGATGCGCAGATCGCCATTGCCACGATGGTGGGTGGGTGTTGCGGATCTTGGGTTTCTTCAACCACAAAGATGGCGTCTTCCGTGTCAATCACCGTGCGTAATAGCTCAACGGGCAATACCGTATTGAGGAAGCCATCGGACTTCTCACTGCAACTGACATGGGCAATGTGGCAGCTTGTCTGTAAGGCAATCAAACTGTCGATATCATCGGTGGTGGCGCGTCGAATATGCATGTGACTTCCTTTTCTTGCTTATCCTTTACTTGGCACTGTGAACGCAATGTGATGGAGATACATTCAGCTTTCCTTGTGAATGCACGTTTAGTCAGTATCCATGTAAGGACGGATGCGGCAAGTAGTAGGGGCGGGAATTGATAGGGGGATCGAAAGCTGCGTGTAATGGCAATGTTCGATTCAAACCCTGAATATCAGTGCGTTGTCACGGAACGTTTCAATGAATAGTGATAATTATCTTTATGAAAGCCTGAACACATCTTTAATCTGTCAAAGACTTAGCAATGCGAGCAATACTATTGTTAACGCAACTATTGTTAACGCATCGTCGCTAGGGAGGGGTTTATGTCTTTTATCCAGTCATTTGGTGCCGCAGAGACGGTTACCGGTTCCTGCCACTTTCTACAACTCGACAACGGGCCTAACATTCTGATCGACTGTGGTTATTTTCAAGGTGAAAATGAAGAACAGACGTATGCGCCCTTTGATTTTGATCCTAACGATGTCGACATCGTTTTACTCACCCACGGGCACTTAGATCATGTCGGACGTGTGCCGAAATTGGTGAAAGAAGGGTTTGATGGGCGACTCATCGCCTTGCGCGCGACCATGGATTTGGCTGAGGTCATTTTAAAGGACAGCGCCAAAATTGCCGAAGAGGATTATAAAACGGCAATGAAAAAGGCGCGAAGAGTCGGGGGTGAAAAACAGATCCCTCTCCCTATCTATACCAGTGATGATGTGAAGGCGGTGTTTGATTTAATCATTCAATACGCCAATTACAATAGAGCCATTAAGTTAACGCCTGACGTTACCGTGACCTTCAGAAATGCCGGGCATATTCTTGGCTCGGCCACCCTTCAGATCGACATCAACGAAGATGGCCATAAAAAAACGCTGGCCTTCAGTGGGGATCTTGGTAGCCGTCGGGATCTGATCATGACGCCGCCGGATGCCGTTAAAACAGCGGATACGCTGTATATTGAATCGACCTATGGCGACCGTGATCATAGTCCTTTAGATGAAACCATCACCGAGTTTAAAGACATCATCATCAATACCTTGAATAACCGGGGTAATGTGTTGATCCCATCCTTTGCGGTTGAGCGGACGCAGGAGGTATTGCTACTCCTAAAAGAGATGTATTACGACAAAGCGTTGCCCCCCTGTAAAGTCTACTTAGATTCGCCCATGGCGATACGCGCCACACAGATCTATAACCACTACCACGCAGAACTGAATGACTCTGCGCAACAGATACTGTTACGTGATGGTGCGATTTTTGAGTTCCCTTATCTGCACTATTCACTCAAAAGCAAAGACTCCATGCGCATTAATAAACAGGAAGAGGGCTGCATTATTATTGCAGGCAGCGGTATGTGTACCGGTGGCCGTATTTTGCATCACTTCAAACACCGTTTATGGGATGAGCGCAACAGTGTCATCTTTGTTGGCTTTCAGGTGCAAGGCTCGTTGGGGCGACAGCTGATAGAGGGGGCAGAGTCCATTCGGATTTTTAATGAAACCATTAATGTGAATGCCCAAATACACACACTTAACGGATTCTCAGCCCATGCAGATCAAACCGATCTGCTCGCATGGATGGGTGAGTTTGAACAGTTAGGGAAGGTGTATTTGATACACGGCGAGGCGGAGAAACAGGCAGTGTTCAAAGACGTCATTCAAGAACAGCTCGATAAACCCGTTCACATCGTAAAATACGGAGAGAAAGTGTACGTGTAGTGAGTTGCTAAGTTCGGTTACAGGTAATCAAATAGCCCCGCCAATGACGGGGCTAAGAATCAATATGGTGCAATCGATTAGCGTTCTATTTATTCGAGCGTTTCAATTAGAAAACAGCGTTTATGCCATCAAACAGTATGCTGAGTCCGCCCAGTAAGAAAAGCGCGCCTTGCAGAACATACCGAGATTTCGTGAACAGTGAGGTGGCATTTTTCGCAATCAAGAAGCTCACAGCACCCACCAATGAACAGATGATTCCCCACATAAAATCATCAATCACTGGGGTAAAAATGACCGCATCATGTATCCCTTCTGTCGCGAAGTTATAACCTACGAACGCCAGAAAACTGGTTAGCCCAATTAAGAAGATAAATCTGATGAGTAGCGTTTTATTATGAGAATCCATTTTTGCTCAACTGAAGGTGCTATTTCTAAAAGTACGGCTTGAAAAATATGGCTTGTTAGCCAGAATGGGGGAGAGCATAGCTGGCAACCTATTGTTAAGCAATGATATTACACCGTCATACGTTTCACGGTGAGTGCTATATCGTCACGTTGCCGTTTCTTGCAGCAGTGCAATCAAGCAGTCTATGTCGTCTGTGGTGGCACGTCGATATTGCATAAGACTTCCTTGTGAATGCGTATTGAAGCTAGTATCCATGTACGGTTCCGACGAGCAAGGAAGAAAGCATGAATTTGTTAGGGGGATCTAGAGCAGGAAGAAAATAATCGGTCAATATAAGTACACCCCATCACGCTTGTGATGAGGATGTACTTTAATTTAAATGGATATTTATCCTTCAAAATGTCTCTCGATTTTATTATTTGTTTGAATAAGTTTTTCTGTTAGTGAAGGAATGATATTTTTGTCTATGTGTTTATCCAAGAACTGTTTTGCACTATGGTATGTTAGATATCTGTAGTCTATATTCTTGGTTTGATCTATAGGGAATAATGATGCGATATTTGATTCGCTCATGTTTCTATAGACTACGACATTAATATCGTATTTTTTGTTTTGGTCTGGGGCGTAGTCATCCCATTGCCACCATTCCATTCCAATAATTTCGTGCACCATTGCTTGAGGACCAAATTCCTCATATTTTAACACGAGATAATCTGATTTTTTCTCAGCAGGTGCTGTGATACACCCAGAAGAGAAAAGTAGAATAAAAGTAATAAATAGGATTCTCATATTTAACTCAGCATTTCACTTTTGATGTTGCGGAAAGATATATCCCTTGATCATGTGGAATAACAATAATGCTACTTAACCAGTGGTAATCTTTTAGATTCGTTGCTTCATATAGATCTTTGCCAATGGTATCCCAGTGTACTTCATAAACTTTACCTTTAGAAAAAAGCCAGACATGTTTTCCACCTCGTGATATCCCAACTCCGAATTTTACTCTTGAGAGTGATTTTATATCAATGTTGTTGACTTTAGTTTTGGGTGCGTGTTTTTTTACTTTTTGAAATCCAGGGAATAATGGATGTGTAGGAGAATAGTTTTGTACTGCAAAATGAACGGGGATATTATAATATTGACATTCTGTTATAGCGATATGACTAGTATAGGGATGTTCATTACTTTCATCTAAAGGGTGATTTTCATCTGGGTTTACATAAACACCTTTCCAACCATGTTGTCGAACAAGGTATTTTGCTAATTCAGTACCTTTTTCTCCCAAAGACCATACGTGCTTAGCTGCAACTTGATTATTTGATTTTTCAAACGCGTAACTCAATACGTTTAAGGCGTATGTTATGCAATCGGTAGTGGTATAGTCTTTGTATTTTTCAGGATTACTTCTTTTCAATTCAATCCCAACTTCATGATCATGATTATTGTATAGGTCAAGAAGTTTYTCCATCGCATATTCTGTAAATTTCAATTGTTCCTCCGAAGCACATGATTTAAATATGAGGCAATTATCTGATTCTTTACTAGATATGATCGCTATTCAACAAAGGAGAGCAAATAATTATTATTATTGGATATATTTCAATGTCTTTTGTAACAGAATGATAAAGCGACATGTGAATTATTGTTTTAATGAAAGAGGGGCGCATAAAATGCGCCCTTATGATAGATGTGATAATAATATTTTGATTTGCCCCTTACTCTTCCATATAGTTCTCAATACCCGGGCATGAGCACACCAAGTTACGGTCACCGAACACGTTGTCGACGCGGTTGACGGTTGGCCAGTATTTGGCGGCTTTCGCATGCACAGACGGGTAACAGGCGATTTCGCGGCTGTAGCTGCGGTTCCACTCGGCATCCATCAGGTCAGCTTGGGTGTGTGGGGCATTCACCAATGGGTTGTCTTTCACATCCCATTCGCCGTCTTGTACACGGGTGATTTCATGGCGGATGGCGATCATCGCCTCACAGAAGCGATCCAACTCAGCCAAATCTTCCGATTCTGTCGGCTCAATCATCAGCGTACCTGCGACCGGGAACGACATGGTGGGCGCGTGGAAACCGTAGTCCATCAGGCGTTTCGCCACATCTTCTTCCGTAATGCCGGATGCTTCTTTCAGCGGACGAATGTCGATGATACATTCATGCGCAATGCGGCCATGCGTGCCACGGTAAAGCACCGAGTAGTGCGGGCGCAGACGCTCCATCACGTAGTTGGCATTCAAAATCGCCAGCTTCGTGGCTTCGGTCAAGCCCGCTTCACCCATCATGGCAATGTAAGCATATGAGATAGGCAAGATAGACGCAGAGCCTAAATCGGCTGCAGAGACAGCGTATTGCAATTGCTCATGCTGCGGTTGAGTGGCCTCTTTTTCCACATGCCCAGGCAAGAACGGGGCAAGGTGCGCTTTCACACCAATTGGGCCCATGCCCGGGCCGCCGCCGCCGTGCGGAATGCAGAAGGTTTTGTGCAAGTTAAGGTGCGACACGTCAGAGCCAATAAAGCCCGGATTGGTCAGGCCAACTTGTGCGTTCATATTGGCGCCGTCTAAGTACACTTGGCCGCCGGCTTCATGCACCAGTTCACACACTTCCTGTACTGCTTCTTCATATACGCCGTGGGTCGACGGGTAGGTGATCATGATGCAAGAGAGGTTATCGCGGTGCAGGGCGATCTTGGCTTTCAAGTCTTCTACATCGATATTACCGAGCTCATCACAACCCACAACCACGACTTTCATCGACACCATGGCCGCAGAGGCTGGATTCGTGCCGTGGGCAGAGCTTGGGATCAAACATACATTGCGGTGCGCATCGCCGTTGGCTTCGTGGTAACGCTGAATCGCCACCAAGCCTGCGTATTCCCCTTGTGCGCCGGAGTTCGGCTGGAGCGAGAAAGCATCGTAACCGGTGATTTCACACAGCATGGCAGAGAGTTTGTCTGCCAGTTCTGCATAGCCTTTGGCTTGATCGGCAGGGGCGAATGGGTGCAGGGCACCAAATTCTGGCCATGTCACCGGGATCATCTCTGCGGCGGCATTGAGCTTCATGGTGCAGCTGCCCAGTGGGATCATGCCGTGGGTGAGTGAGTAGTCTTTGTTTTCCAGCTTTTTCATGTAACGCATCATCTGCGTTTCGCTGTGATGCTGGCTAAATACCGGATGGGTTAAGTATGCGCTGGTACGGCGGCAAGTTGCCGGAATGGCTGCAAACTCGTCGCTGGCAATGTCATCACTGAACATGGAGGCTTTCAGTGCGTTACCGGCAAATACAGCGAGCAGGGCTTCAATGTCATCGACCGTGGTGGTTTCATCAATGCTGATACCCAGCGCGGTGCCACACGGGAAACGGCGCAGGTTCATGCCTGCATCCAGCGCTTTTTGATAAAACTCGCCGGTTTTCTTGCCTGTATTCAGGGTCAAGGTATCGAAGAAAGTGTCGTTCGCCAGCTCAATACCGGCATTGCGTAACCCTGCGGCCAAAATCGCAGTGAGGTGATGAACGCGACGGCCGATTTTACGCAAGCCTTCCGGACCGTGGTACAGGGCATAGAAAGCGGCCATGTTCGCCAGCAGTGCCTGTGCGGTACAAATGTTCGAGGTCGCTTTTTCACGACGAATGTGTTGTTCGCGGGTCTGCATTGCCATGCGCAGGGCTTGGTTGCCGCGGGCATCTTTCGATACACCAATCACACGGCCTGGCATGGTGCGCTTGTGTTTGTCTTTGGTTGCCATGAAGCCTGCGTGTGGGCCACCAAAGCCCATCGGCACACCAAAGCGTTGGGCCGAGCCCACGACAACGTCTGCACCCATTTCACCGGGGGCGTTCAATACGGTTAATGCCAGCAGATCAGACGCGACAGCGACCAAGGTTTTCTTGCTGTGGGCTTGTGTGATGATGTCGGTTAAATCCGTGATGTTGCCCGTGGTACCCGGGTATTGCAGCAGGGCGCCGAACACATCGTGCTTGTCGAGTTCGTCAACCGTACCAGCGATAACTTCAATGCCGATGTATTGGGCGCGAGTGCGTACGACGTCGATGGTTTGTGGGTGCAAATCGTTAGAAAGGAAAAACGCTTTGCTTTTGTTCTTGCTGGCGCGTTGGCACAGCGTCATGGCTTCAGCTGCTGCGGTCGCTTCATCTAATAGGGAGGCGTTCGCCAGTTCCATGCCGGTTAAGTCCATGATCATCTGTTGATAGTTCAACAGGGACTCAAGGCGGCCTTGAGAAATTTCAGGTTGATACGGGGTATACGCCGTGTACCAGCCGGGATTTTCTAATACGTTACGAAGGATGACGTTCGGGGTGTGGGTGTTGTAGTAACCCTGACCGATAAAGCTGCGATTGATGGTGTTTTTCTGCGCAATGGCTTTGAGTGCCGCGAGCATGTCGGCTTCGCTTTGTGGTTGCGCTAACGCCATTGGGGCGGGCAGGCGAATCGCTGCGGGCACGGTTTCTTCAATCAGTTGGTCCACACTGGCGACACCAATTGTATCGAGCATGGTGTGTTGTTGTGCGGCATCCGGGCCGTTGTGACGACCTGCGAATTCTGTGTCGTCACTGAGTGCGTGTAGAAGCGTCATCTCGGTCATGGTCTTATCCTGAATGGTTTCTGTCCTGAACAGTTACTGCCGCTGCACGTGAGCATGATGCAGGGCGAAGGAGAATAATCGAGGCTACCGTCAAACGCGGTGAAGCGATTGAGGTAAAAGAAGAAAGGCTTTCAGGGATCGCCTGAAAGCCTTTGCACGGTTATTCGTCGATGCTATCGAGGTACGAGACGCTGTCGATCAAGTTACTGAGTTCTTCAACGTCAGTGATTTTAATTTTGGCGATCCAACCGCCGTCATACGGTTGTTCATTGACCAGTTCAGGGCTGTCTTCCAGCTCTTCGTTGATTTCAATGATTTCACCGGTCACTGGGGCATAAATGTCAGAGGCCGCTTTCACCGACTCCACCAGCGAGAACGATTCGCCCGCTTCGGTTTTATCGCCGACATCGGGAAGGTCAACAAATACCACATCACCGAGTAAGCCCTGAGCGTGATTCGAGATCCCCATTGTGATGGTGCCATCGCCGTTATCGCGTACCCACTCGTGGCTTTCCGTGAACTTCAGTGTGTTTTCCATGTAAAACTCCTTGCGCAATCATTCTGCAGATGATGTTGGTTATGTCGGGCTGATGCAGGTGCTCAACCCATCATGAATGTATACCTTCTAGGTGTGCCGTTTTCGGCGTATTCAGTGCGTATGCAATGATTGATTTTTGTTTTATTTATACGTGGCGCGCTGTCTTCTGTCTGTGACCAACGCTTTCTTTGTACGTAAAAAGTCGGTATTTGGCCTTTGGCTTATCGCGTTCTGAGACAAGAGGCAAAAGGTCGTAGAAAAACAAGCGACTAACAACTCAATAACATACCTGTCGACGGATAAGCGATCAAACAAAAGTTTCCAATAGTGGAACATTGCACACTTTAATGCCATCAATCCTACGCAATCGTTTGCTTTTTGTCATCCCAATTCCTAGAATCGATCGGGAAAGATGTAAATTTAACGGTACGTTTACGGTGTGGCACAGGGTGTTAGCCTGATACACCCTATGGCGTGTAGAACCATGACCTAAAGCCACGACGCGAAACCAAGGATGGGTGTATGAACGATGAGCAACCGGTTGATGTTTATCCGTCTATGACGGTGGTGAATGCGCAGGATGGTGAACGGTCGGACAAGATTGAACCGCTGCAGTTAGGGAAACGTTTAAAAGAAATTCGCGTCACGCTGGGGCTGACACTGGAAGAGGCGAGTAAGCGGACAGGCTTGGCGCGCTCGACATTATCAAAAATCGAAAATGAGCAAATATCTCCGACGTTTCAAGCCATGCAAAAGCTGGCATCTGGTTTAGATGTTGATATCCCACAGCTTTTTTCTCCGCCAAAACAGATCCGTGCGACAGGTCGGCGTGATATCACCCGTCACGAGGCCGGTAAACCACACCCAACAACGACCTATGAACACGAACTATTAGCCACGCAACTGACCAATAAAAAGATGATGCCGTTTAAGTCGCGGGTACGAGCGCGCCATTTTTCGGATTATCCCGACTGGATCCGTCACGACGGCGAAGAGTTCTTATTGGTGTTAGCCGGCGAGGTGATGTTTTATACCGAATTCTACGAGCCCGTGTCGCTCTGCGAGGGGGATTCGGTGTATTACGATGCGAACATGGGGCACATGCTGACCTCTGTTAGCGAGGCGGATGCCTTGATTTTATGGGTCACCGCATCATAGCGGATAGCGCGTGGTCACACTGTCACGTCGCAGCACGCATTCAACGTGATGATCATGGCATTCTGTGACGGCAGGCGGTTGGTGTTGTCGTCAACCTTGTTTATTATACGAAACAATATACAAAACACGGATTAACATCGGTGTAACGGTTTTATGGAAGAGTGCCGCATAGCGCGGTGGATGGAGAAGAAACGTATGTCTCAAGAACTACAGGTCACACCATTACACGCATTGCATATCGAGATGGGCGCAAAGATGGTGCCTTTTGCTGGGTATGATATGCCTGTTCAGTATGCGCTGGGTGTACGTAAAGAACATCTACACTGCCGTGACGCGGCGGGATTATTTGATGTATCGCACATGGGGCAGCTGCGTTTACACGGCGACAATGCGGCAAGCGCACTGGAAGCTTTGGTGCCCGTCGACATTATCGATTTACCGGAAGGTAAACAGCGTTACGCGTTTTTCACCAACGCGCAAGGTGGGATTTTGGATGATCTGATGGTGACTAACTTCGGTGATCATCTGTTTGTGGTGGTGAATGCGGCCTGTAAAACGGAAGACATCGCGCATATTCAAGCACACCTGCCTGCCGATGTGACGTTGGAAGTGATTGAAGATCGTGCATTGCTGGCGCTGCAGGGCCCGAAAGCCGCCGAGGTGTTAGCGCGTGTGAACCCTGCCGTGAATGACATGGTGTTCATGGATGCCCAAGCCCTAGTATTAAACGGCGTGGAATGTTTGGTCAGCCGTTCCGGTTACACCGGTGAAGACGGCTTTGAGATTTCCGTACCCGCAGCAGATGCCACGGAACTCGCTAAAGCGTTACTGGCAGAGAGCGAGGTGGAATGGATTGGCTTAGGCGCACGTGATTCATTACGTCTAGAGTGTGGCTTGTGTTTATATGGCCATGACATTGATACCACTACCACGCCAGTCGAGGCCAGTTTGCTATGGGGGATCAGCCCCGCGCGTCGTGCCAATGGCGTGCGTGGAGGAGGCTTCCCTGGGGCCGATGTGATCCTGTCACAAATTGAAACCAAAGATGTCGCACGCAAGCGAGTCGGATTAGTGGGGCAGTCAAAAGCGCCGGTGCGTGAAGGCAGCAAACTGTTTGATGCGGCAGATAATGAAATCGGTATTGTCACCAGTGGTACGTTTGGCCCAACCAAAGGCGTACCGGTTGCGATGGCGTATGTCCAAACGGATTTCGCGGTGTTAGGCACCGAGATTTTTGCTGAAGTACGCGGTAAGAAGCTACCTATGGTCGTAGAGAAAATGCCGTTTGTGCCGCAACGTTATTTCCGTGGCGCGTAGCTGTGCAAAATAGCTTTCGGTAAATAATACCGTGAATGGTCAACACCCAGTGACACGCCTGTGTCGCTGGGTGTTTTTTATTGTGCTGGCTTTTCCGTGAGGTTTTTTCCAAGAAGAGATATCTGGGCGGTTATCCTTGCGGTTAATCATGCTGTCTCATAATCAGGTTGGCGTAAATGCATGATGTCATCTTTCTTTAGGTAGAGGGATGTAGGCAGATCAGGATGTTGACGGGCGATGAACGCTGTTTTCGCCGACCAGATGAAAGAGGCAACACTATGCGGCCAATACCACCTACCTTACCGTTACTCTGCGCTATTGCCATAAGCAGCTTAGGACTATCTACGCCGTTATCCGCAGAGCCATTATTGATGGTTTTTGACGAGTATATGCAACGCTGTATGCAGACATACGGGGATGATTCCGTGACGGAAAAAGTGTGTGAATCCCAATACCGCGCGATTGAAGAAAAAGAGCAGGCGTTAACCGCACAAACGGATGCGTTGACGGAATCCTTGTGGCAATCCGAGGCGCCATTGTCAGCAGAGGGTCGGCCTGAAGGAAATAGTAACAATACCGATCAGTAGGCGTTTTCTACGGGGGTTTGCTTATCGGCGAGATACATGAAGACATCACAAGGCTTGTCATAGTTAACGCTGATGATGTGTTCGTGCGGCGTGCTGTCGATGGAAAAGCGAAGGATTTTTTTCACGCTGATTTGTGCCGCCAGGCGTTGAGGCGTATTGAAATACACCGCTGAAGGCTGAAACATGTCTGGATTTTCTTTAAGTAACGACGCATAACACCGATCAATCGCTTTATGGGTGTTCAACATAAGGTGTGCGTCACGTTCATTCGGGCGCCAGTCATTCTTACTCATCACTTGTAGCATGGTTTGCCAGTGGTGAGCGGCTAATGCGCCCATGGCGACATATTCCGGTTGTTGGTAGTTCGCCAACAGTGAGGCTTCAAAATCATCCCGTATATCGTTTTCGTTAGCATCTTCACCCAACAGACTGCGGTGGTTGTTGTCGATGCCGATAGGCAGTTGGCTGGAGCTGATTTTGAAATTGGCTAACACTTGTAAGGCGTGAAATTGGTTGATCGGGACGGGGTTGCTTAAAGCGTGCGCGGACAAAAGCAGGGAGGACGTGACAAATAAAAAGGTAACGGCTTTCATTCTGGTCTCTCCTCCTGATTCGACACCCTACAAAGGGGTCTTTATCCTGCTAAAACACCTCTCATGGCAATGAGTAAAGTAAAAATAGTCGAGTTAAGCCCAAATAAAGTCAAATAATTACATGCGCTTACAGTGGTGTTTTGTGTTCCGCCACACTAGGCGAAAAATTCATTTTCTCTGTGATGACTGTTCAGCTCTTATTTAGACAAAGGGCGTAATATCATAATAGTCATCAACGAGTGCACGATGTAACGCCTTCACTGGTTGATGTGCTTAATCTATGGCTCCCTGTTGTTGACAGGGGGTGTATTTCAATTAGGCCAACCACGTTGACTTAATTCTTATCCGTTTTGATGAGTAAGCCATTATGCGCAATATGTTGTTTGACGTGCTATTGGTGGTGGTGGCGATTGCCGTAGCGATAGGGTTATTTTCTGCCTCATTATTCGCTTAAAAGCACCTTGCGGTGCTTTTAAGCGTCATGTCAGGGGTGTAACGGTAACTGCACGATAACGTCGACCCCTTGTAAGTCCTGTCGATTCCGCAGTGAGATGTTACCGTTGTGATATTCCGTAATTAGCCGCGCAATAAACAGCCCCAGCCCCAAGTGCGGTTTGCCTTGTTTATCTTGGCTACGTACCGAAACCATGGAATTCAGTAATTGGTTTTCCATATTAGCCGGCAGCAGTGGGCCTTTATTACTCACGACCAATTGTGCATAACCCTGTTGTGTATGGCTTTGGTGTGAGGTTAGGGTGACTGAAATGGGTTCGTCCGATGGACTAAAATCCACCGCGTTCGCGATTAACTTATCCAGAAGCTGCGCTAAATAATCCGGCGCCCCCTCTATCCACACCTTGTCTTCAACCTGCACGGCAAAGCGATGGCTGGCGTAGGCCATTTCATGCCCCTGCAAACAGCCGGATACCAGCTCATTGAAGGGGAAGTGTTCTTTTTCAGCCCCCTGTAAGCTCTGCTCAATGCGTGTGGCTTCTGTCATGCTGGATAAAATGGTGCTTAAACGTTGTACCCCTTCTTGTGCACGGTCGATGTAACGTTGTGATTCTTCATCTGGTTGCTGCATCGCTAAGTTTTCAATGGAAGATCGTACCACGGCCACGGGGGTACGCAGCTCATGCGACAAGCGAGAAGACAGGTTTTCCAGATAATGGTTGTATTGCCCTAAACGGGACACCATAGCGGCCAAGCTACGGCTCAAATCGCCAATTTCGTCGCTTTCTTTCATGGCCGTAATGGGTTGCTGAATGCGGCCTTGGCTGTCGATAGCGTGTTCGGCTTCATCACGCAGGCGGCGGATCCGGTTGGAAATTTTCGACGCGAACAAGAACAGCGTGAGGGTGCCGATGGTAATGATGGCCACCAGCGCATTCAGCAACTCTTCCAATGCGCGGTTGGTGAGCGTTTGAATACCAATGGTGGACTCTTCGGCGATGACGGCCCCCATGACATTGTTATCCAGCCAAATCGGGTAGGCGGCAGAGAGGAGCATTGTGTTGCCATCTTCTGACTGACGCCATTGGGAATAGCCTCGTCCTTGTAATGCTTGGAATAACGGTACGCCTTGTACCGCCGCCGCGTCTGGCAATGAATCGGTGAACGACGTGGGTTCCGTTAGCAGATAGCGATAGTACAACGGATGCAAGTAGGTTTTTGTTAACCGTGACCACCACGTTTTCTCTTCACTTTTATCGATGGAAGACGACCACAGCCCATTGGATTGTTGAATATCACCGGTCTGCGCCAATACACGCTGATGACGGTCAACCACCCAAATGCGTGAACTGGTGTGTCCCATCCCTTTCAGAATTTGTTCAATTTCTGGCGAAGGCACTAACACCGTGCCCAGTTTGTGCTGGTGGTTGGTATTCGAGGTGCCCAGAATGGTGTCGATATCGCGGCTACGGGTGCTGTTCACATCGTATAAGGCAAACCCTAACTTGCTGCCAAGCAAGGTGAGTGGCATACGCAGTTCAATGTTGTAACCGGTGTCGGTGGTGCGCCAATAGCCTTGAATCGTCTCAACAGATTGCAAGTTGTTAGGATCGCTGATGTCGCCATTCACTTGCCACGCGTCAACCTTGCCATCTTGATACGCGGCAATCACATAGCGGTGAAATTCACCGGTGGGTGACGTCATGGCGATGATCAGGTGATCATTGCGATCGACCCGCGCAGCCCCTTGTCGGCGCATCACCGGCTTAGTGTCGTTGACCTCAAACGCGGCGTATAGGTTGCCATCATGTTTGCCGACCACATGGCGAAAATGCAGGCTGGATGCGCGATAGGGTTGGCGACTGAATTGCACGTAATCGCGGCCGTAATCGACCAATTTGTCGTCCAGATCCGCCCAATCGTCCATCTCACCATTTAGCGTGACCGGGGCATTCAGATCATACGCATACAAGTCCCGGCCTTTTTCTACTGATTGCAAGAAACTGGCTTGATCATTGAACAGGTTTGGGCGCTCATTCAGCGCGGTTGCCAAGGCGCGGGTGGTGCCGATCAAGGTTTGCTCTTGGCCTTGGCGCAGGATTTTTTCCATTTCCAGCACGTAGTTGTAGCCGACCCACGGCAGGGCTAACAACAAGCTGGCAATCAAAATCACTTTGGTACGTAAGCCGAAGCCAAACCGTACAGGCGCACGCAGATGAGACGGTTTTTCACGTTTTGATTGCAGCCAGTCTTTCAGGCGATGCTCAAGGCGTTGTAAGTGTTCCAGCATCATCATGAACCCCAACGGTAGCCCATGCCATACACGGTATTGATGCGATCAAACGCACTGTCAAATTGCATGAATTTTTTACGGATGCGTTTAATGTGCGACGTGATGGTGCTGTCATCCACCACGACCTGCGCTTCGTCCATCAAATCGTGACGGCTTTTGACATGGCCAGGGCGTTTGGCCAGCGCGTACACCATCCAAAACTCTGTGACGGTCAGCTCAATGAGTTGCTGATTCCAGAAGACCTGCATTTTATTCTTATCAATGGTCAGCGCACCGCGTTCCATCAGGGTGTCTTGTTCTGTCGGGGTGGCCATTAAGTCACTGCGACGAAACAGAGCGGCAATACGGGCAATTAAATGGGGCAGGCTAATGTCTTTGGTCAGGTAATCATCGGCGCCCATGCGCAGGCCGCACACGGTATCAAAATCACTGTCACGCGCGGTCAGGAAAATAATCGGCACTGTCGGTGAGAGCGCACGCAGGGATTGGCACAGGGCAAAGCCGCCGTCGATTTCATTTTGTAAGCCAATATCGATAATGGCCAAATCGGGCAGTTGCTCAGTGAACGCTTGCTGGGCATCGGGACGGTTGTCAAAACCTTGTACATCGTAGCCGTGCTTTCTCAGCACATCGATATAGTTTTCGCGGATCGCTTGTTCATCTTCCACAATGACAATTTTCTTCATCTTTTCTACCTTGGCGGGCCTGAATACTGCCGCTCGCTGTCTCGTAATGCAGTGACTATACAATAAATTGTTCGCCTGAAAAGGGCGATTCAGCGAAATAAGGCGATTGCCATTTTTTTGCCACAATTGATCACGACATTGCCTTTTTTTGTCCCTTCTGATGCCACATCTGCTTGCTTTAATAACCTCATCGAAACGGTGCAGACGCACTGAAGCAACACTAAAAAATCAAACAACAACGTCAACTGGCACCAGACAATCAATAAGGATGACATCATGAAAAAGCAGCTAATTTCTACCGTAATCGCCACGCTATTCGTTACCAGCCTAGCGGCACCGTCAGCGATGGCGACACCGGCTTCTAACGATGCCAATGATCAGTATCAAGTCGGCGAGCAAGAAACGTTAATCGGCTTTGGCAGCGGCGCCGCATTGGGTGCGGTGATTGGTGGCCCTGTCGGTGCAGCAATCGGTGGCATTGTAGGCGGCATTGTGGGGACGGCAGTCGGACAAGACGGTTACATTCAGGCGCAAACAGAAGAAATGGACGAACTGGCTGCACGGAATGGGGCGCTTGAAGAAATCAGTCAACGTTATAATCAAGCGCAAATTGACATAGCCCGCCTAGAGCAAGAACGTTATGACTTAATGAATGTTCAGGATCGAGACATTGATTTAGCCCTTGAAATGAATGTGCACTTTCGCACGGGGTCTGCCGACATTGAGCCGCATTTCAAAACCCAACTCGATGAAATTGCGGAAGTCATGAAGCAAGCGCCAGACATTAAGTGGGAACTGTCTGGCTATGCAGACCGTCGTGGTGATGGAGAGAAGAATCTTGTTTTATCAGAACAGCGTGTCGAGGCTGTGCGTACTTACTTAGAGCGTCACGGTGTCGATGGTAGCCAGATTTTTGCATCGGCATACGGTGATCAAGAACCCTTAAAAGCCGAACAAAACTTTGAAGGGGACTTCTTTGACCGTCGAGTGACGTTGCGCAGTGGTAATGGCACCGTCAGCACTGCCAAGAGTCTGAATTAAGCTGAGAGAGCAGGTATCGCATTGAATACAGAAACAGACAATATGACAGGAGCATCATGCTGGATGCTCTCTTTCCTTCTCACGCTTATCTTAACCTTGCAAATTGGCGTAAAAGGCGATGATGTGACGGCATTACGCATTGATACGCCTGATGGGCAAACCTTGTATGTGTGGGAGGATCAATCAACGTGGTCTTCAGAGGGGGTGTTGGATGATATGTATTTTGAACAACACATCCCAGAGGTCCGAGCAAAATAAAGGTAGGGAGTCACAGTCATGGATGAATCATTGTGGTTTGAAATGCTATTGAAACTGTCAGTGCTGCATTTAAGTCTTATTTATTGTTAGTGCCTCATCGTTGAAGGGGCGAAATGACCGTTAAAATGTCAGGATATTTTACATGTCGTCAAGTCAATGAAAATCAAATCATCATAACCTATTGATTTTATTGATGTGCAAAAAGTGGCACAAATGCTGCTTTGTTATATGTGTATCACGGAGATATTTACATAACGTAACAAACACAACTTAATGGCAGGGAGATACACCATGAAAATGACTAAATACGGACTGTACACAGCGGTAGCAGCTTCAATGGCATTTGCATCACAGGCGCAAGCCACTATGGTGATTGATGACTTTTCAGATCCGGTCCTACTGGGTAACTCAGTAAATGATACAACGGCAGGTGGTGGTGGTGTCGGCAGTACGTTTGATTCGGGTACTGTACTGGGTGGTGAACGTGACATCTTTATTGAGCTGTTATCTCCGGGCTTTAACCCATTATCGGGGGCGGTGCTAGCGGTGTCTGGCGGTTCATTAACCTATGAAGCGGGTTCTGGTGCAATTGCCACAGGTAAGATTCAGTATGATGGTGATGATAATGATGCAGATGTTCTTGACGCAGATGGTTTGGGTTCAGAAGATTTAGCTGCAAATGGTAATGCTTTCTTACTAGATGTCTTGGATGCTGATTTTGGCTTTACCTTTTCTATCGAAGTATGGTCAGGTGCTGGTGGTTCATCGTTTAAAAATGAATATGTCGCAGCGGGAACGAATGTACCGGTAACACGTTCATTTGCGTTCAGTGATTTCACAGGTGTTGATTTCACCGATGTCAGTGCGATTGAATTTGTTATCAATACAGAAGGGCTTGCCGGCCAAACGTCAATTGACTTTACGATTGATGCCTTCAAAGTGCCAGAGCCAACATCAATGGCGCTGTTCGGTTTGGGTTTGATGGGCTTGGGTTATACCCGTCGTCGTAAAGCACAAGCGGAATTAGTGAAAGCCTAATTCAGACTGCAGGTAAGGACCTAATGAAAAACTCGCCAATAGGGCGAGTTTTCTCGTGCTTTGCATTTCGCAATGCATAGGGCTACGACACAGTAGCCGTGAGCATATCGCGCAAACGATCTTGTACCACTTCGACCAGCAAATCCGGCTGGAATTTGGAAATGAAGCGGTCACAGCCCACTTTTTCCACCATGGCTTCATTGAAGCTGCCACTCAGTGAGGTGTTCAGGGCGATAAACAGATCGCTCATGCGAGGGTCGTTACGGATTTCATGGGTTAGCTTATAACCGTCCATCTCTGGCATTTCAGCATCGGTAAACATCATCATGATTTCATCGTGCACCGACTTGCCACTGTCACACCAACTTTTCAGTAGGGTAAGGGCTTTCAGGCCATCGCTGGCTTCAATCACCTCGACACCAAGTTGTGACAGGGTATCGCGGATCTGCGCACGTGCTGTCGATGAATCATCCACGATCAACACTTTCTTGCCCGCAAAATGATTAACGATGGTGTTATCCAGCACGCCATTGGAGATTTGAATGTCGTAATCGACAATCTCTGCCAGCACTTTTTCCACATCAATAATGCTGACTAAGCGATCAAACCCATCACGCGGTATTTTGGTAATGGCAGTCAGGTAATTGTGTTTACCCACTTGCTTGGGTGGCGGCTGAATATCACGCCACGTCAGGTTCACAATATTCATCACTTGGCCGACCATAAAGGCCTGCACAGAACGGTTGTATTCTGTGATGATGATATTGTATTCACCCTCATGTGTGTCGCAGCGCATACCAATCGCACGGCGCAAATCGATAACAGGGATCGAAACACCACGAATATTGGCAACACCCGTGATGTGCGGGTGTGAACCTGGCAGACGATTCAGTTTAGGCAGTTTTACTACCTCTTTGACTTTAAATACATTGATTGCGAACATTTGCGCGGTGTGCATTTGGAAGATCAACAATTCTAATCGGTTTTCACCGACCAGTTTCGTGCGTTGATCCACTGAATCTAATATTGTCGCCATACGATGTTTCGAGCTTGGTAATTGTTCGGGTTATCAGTAAATTATACTGGGATTCGCACGGTAAAGTCACGCCCAATGCGTATATAAATCTGAAAATACACACTTAAAAAGCAAGTCTCATTGCGAAATAAGGCTGTATTGAAATAAACTCCCGCACTGTCCCAAATCAAGGATTTTTATCCACCAAGTGTTACCCTGTTCACAAAATAATGTAAATGGTTCCGCTTTATCAGCGTAAATCTAACGTTTTCGCTGGTTAGCATTCTGCGCACTGTGCGGTGTATCGTTGCTCTCGATACGTCAATAAATAATAAAAAGGTCAATTTTAACAATGATCTATATCATCCAGTGCCAGCAACAGAAGAGACAACTATGAACAATGTCATCATTGACGGGCAGTCGATTACTGTCGACGGTCAACAGTCACTCCTTGATGTCGCAACAGCACATCAGATTGAAATTCCTTCGCTGTGTGGCCTGAATAAAAGCGGTGAGAAAGTGCCGTGTGATCTCTGTGTGGTAGAGATTGACGGGCAAGGCATGCAGCGCGCCTGTGACGTTAACGCACAAGCCGGCATGTCAGTCACTACACAAAGTGACGCGTTGAGCGCACACCGCCGTCAGGCGTTGAACCGTATCATGGCGGATCATTACGCAGATTGTGAAGCACCGTGCCAAACCGCGTGTCCTGCTGGCGTAGACATTCAATCTTACCTGTATCACATCGCCCAGAATGATCATCAAAAAGCGGTAGAAGTGATCAAGCGTACATTGCCAATGCCCCTATCTATTGGTCGTGTATGTCCGGCATTCTGTGAAGCGGAATGTCGTCGTGGCATCGTGGATGAACCGTTGGCGATCCGTCAGCTAAAACGCCACGCGGCCGATATCGATTTAGAAGCCCAAGAACAATACGTGCCACCACGTAAAGCCGACAAAGGTAAGCGTGTGGCCATTATTGGTAGTGGCCCGGGCGGTTTGAGCTGTGGTTATTACCTGAGCAATGAAGGTTACGCTGTCACGGTATTTGAGTCGATGCCGAAAGCGGGCGGTTGGCTACGCTACGGTATTCCTGAGTACCGTTTGCCAAAAGCGATTTTGGATAAAGAAATTGAACTGATTTGCCGTAACGGGATGGAAGTGAAAACGAACCAATCCTTGGGTAAAGACATGAAACTGTCTGAGCTAATGGCGGATTATGACGCTGTCTGTTTGGCCGTGGGTGCCTCACAAGCGGTTGAAATGCACTACACAGGTAGCGATCTTGACGGTTGCTATTTGGGTGTGGATTACCTGAAAGATTACGTCACTGACAAGCAGTACACCACGGGCAAGAAAGTCGCCGTGATCGGTGGGGGGAATACCGCTATCGACTGTGCCCGTACTGCCGTGCGTGATGGTGCAGACACGACACTGATCTACCGTCGTACCCGTGATGAAATGCCTGCGGAAGATTACGAAATCGCCGAAGCGGAGCACGAAGGGGTGAAATTCCACTTCCTGACCAATCCTGTTGAAAACATGGCGGATGAAAACGGCCGTGTGACAGAAGTGAAGCTGGAAAAAATGGCGTTGGGCGAGCCGGATGCGTCTGGTCGTCGTAGTCCTGTGCCGACGGGCGAATATGTCCTTGAGCATTTTGATACGGTGATTTCTGCGGTATCGCAAAAGCCGGATCTGTCGTTCCTGAATGATGATGCGTTGGAATTGCCGATCACCCGTTGGCAGACTGTGGAATCTTGTGAACACACCATGCACGTGGGTATAGAAAACATCTTCAGTATTGGTGACTTACGCCGTGGCCCAGCAACTGCGATTGAAGCGGTGGCGGATGGTCGAGTGGCTGCCCATGCGATTGACCGTTTCCTACACGGCGATATGGAAGCCGTACCGGTGAAGCCGTTTAATGCGCAAAAAGCACCGAGTGTGAAGCAGGTTGACCCAGCACAATTTGCGGGTTTGCAAAAAGCGATGCGTGTGATTATGCCTGAGCTGACGGCGGCTGAGCGTGAATTGAGCTTTGCGGAAGTGGAAACGGGCTTTGATAACGCAGATGCGATGCGCGAAGCCGCACGTTGTCTGGAATGTGGTTGTCAGGCCAATACTGATTGTAAACTGCGTGATTACTCTACCGAATACCAAGCCGAGCAAACCGCAGAAGCGATGGCAGATTGCCAGAAGTTTGCCGTGGATAACAGCGCCGAATTCATCGTGTTTGATGCGAACCGCTGTATCAGCTGTGGCCAGTGTGTGCAGACGTGTAACGAGAAAACCGTACACGGCGTGTTGAGTTTCATGAAAAATGAAGACGGCACCAGTGCTAACCGTCCAGAGTGTCGTCCGGGCTTTGATAATCGTCAGTCAATGGGTGATTCAAACTGTGTGCAGTGTGGTGCGTGTGTGCAAGCATGTCCAACCGGTGCGCTGGTGGATGGTCGTGACCGTTCACAAGGCCGCATTGAAATGCTGACACCGGTTGACACCATTTGTACCTACTGTGGCGTGGGCTGTAAGGTCACCATGTTTGTGGATGAAGCGACAAACAAAATCCGCTACGTACAGGGTGCGAAATCGTCACCGGTTAACCAAGGGATGCTGTGTGTGAAAGGCCGCTTTGGCTTTGACTTTATTCAAAGTGAAGAACGTCTGACGCACCCGCTTATTCGTCGCGGTGGCCGCAACGGTAAGCTGGAAAAAGCGACATGGTCTGAAGCCATTGCTTTGGTGGCTGACAAACTGGGTGAGATCAAAGCCACTCATGGCGGTAATGCGCTAGCGGGCTTTTCATCAGCAAAAACCACCAATGAAGATAACTTTGCATTCCAGAAGTTCTTCCGCCGTGAATTGTTAACCAACAACATCGACCACTGTGCGCGTCTGTGTCACTCCACCACCGTAACAGGTTTGGAAGCGTCACTGGGCAGCGGGGCGATGACTAACGATATTCCGAGTATTCAGCATTCTGATCTGATTTTCATCATTGGTTCGGATACGACAGCGGCGCATCCAATCATTGCGTCACACATCAAACAAGCGTTGCGTTCAGGCAAAGCGCGTTTGGTGGTCGCGGATCCAAAACACGTTGAAATCGCGGATCATGCGTCACTGTACGTGGCGCATCGCCCGGGTACTGACGTGATGCTGTTGAACGGTATCATGCAGCAAATCATCAAAAACGGCTGGCAAGATGAAGTGTACATCGCTGAACGTGTCGCTGGCTTTGATGTGCTGAAAGACGAAGTGATGCGCGACGATTACTCGCCAGCGAATGTAGAACTGATCACCGGCGTGAAGCAGGCGGATCTGCTGCACATGGCAGAGTTGATCGGTACCGCAGAGCGTACAGCCGTGTACTACTCGATGGGTATCACCCAGCACACCACGGGTCACGACAACGTCCGTTCGATTGCCAACCTGCAAATGCTGTGTGGCAACATCGGTATTGAAGGCGGCGGTATTAACCCGCTACGTGGTCAGTCAAACGTACAGGGTGCGTGTGACATGGGTGCGTTGCCGAAAGACTTCCCGGGTTACCAGAAAATCCGTAACCCAGAGGCACACCAGAAGTTTGCCAAAGCGTGGGATTGTCCGGAACTACCAGCAGAAGATGGCCTGACACTGACTGAAATCGTCGATGCGGCGTGTCATCAGCAGGTACGTGGTCTGTATGTCATGGGTGAAAACCCTGTGCTGAGTGATCCTGATCAGAAGCACGTATTGGAAGCGCTCGCGGCATTGGATTTCTTGGTGGTGCAGGATATCTTCCTGACCGAAACTGCACAGCTGGCGGACGTGGTATTGCCATCGTTCTCGTTTGCTGAAAAATCTGGTCACTTTACTAACACCGAACGTCGTGTTCAGCGTGTGTCGCCAGCATTGCGCGCACCAGGCGAAGCGATGGAAGACTGGCGCATTATCCAGACTATTGCTAACGCAATGGGCAGTGACTGGGCGTATGAATCGGTACGTGACATTACTGACGAGATCAACGTGCTGACGCCGCAGTATGCGGGTATCACATGGGATCGTGTTGGGGCAGAAGGCATTCAGTGGCCATGTCCAAGCACGGATCATGCGGGTACACGCATCATGCACAAAGACAGTATGATGCGTGGTAAGGGTGAGATGGCAGCGGTACCGTTCCGTTACGCGGCTGAACTGCCGGATCCGGAATTCCCAATGGTACTGACCACAGGCCGTTTGTTGGAACAATTCCACACCGGCACCATGACACGTAAGACCAAAGGGTTGGATAACCTGGCTGGCCCACGTGCGATGATTTCGGTGCAAGATGCCGAGCGTTTGGGTATCAGCAACGGTGAGATGCTGAAAGTGTCAACGCGCCGTGGCAGCATCGAAACGCCAGCGTTTGTGACCAAGCGTATGCAAGAAGGTGTGGTCTTTGTGCCGTTCCACTTTGTGGAGTCAGCGGCGAACAAATTGACAGTGACCGCGACAGACCCGCACGCCAAGATCCCTGAGTTCAAGGTGGCTGCGGTGAAGATCGAAAAAGCACACGTTGCTGAGACGGAAGCCGAAGTAGAAATACTGCCTGCTTAATCCTGTTTAATATCGCTTTAATGCGTTAAATGACATAAGCCCACACTTGGTTCGCCAGTGTGGGCTTTTTTTGTGCAAAAGCGATTGCCTATTAATCACTGATGTGGATACTGAATAGTCATTAAAGATAATGAAAAATAGGGATTTACAGTGAAAACGATCGGAATGTTAGGCGGAATGAGTTGGGAATCCACCGCCAGTTATTACAAAGCGCTGAACGAAGGCGTGAAAGCCCAGTTGGGTGGACTGCATTCAGCGAAAATCTGTTTGTATAGTGTCGATTTCAGTGAAATTGAAAAATTACAGCATGAAGGTCGATGGGATGATACCGCAGACATTCTGGCTGAGGCGGCAAAATCGGTCGAGAAGGGCGGTGCAGATTTCCTGATGATTTGTACCAACACCATGCATAAAGTAGTACCTCAAATTCAAGCGAAAATTTCTATCCCTATTTTGCACATCGCTGACGCGACGGCACAGGTCTTGGTCGACAATCAAGTGACCAAAGTGGGTTTGTTAGGCACACGATTCACCATGGAGCAGGATTTCTATAAAGGCCGATTGAGCGATAACTTCGGTATTGAGGTGATTGTGCCGGATGATGCTGGCAGAACCGTAGTGCATGATGTGATTTATAACGAGTTGTGCAAAGGCACGATCAATCCCGATTCTAAAGCGGCCTATTTGGAAATCATTCAGAGCTTGCACGAACAAGGGGCACAGGCCGTGATTCTTGGTTGTACGGAAATTGCGTTGTTAGTGCAGCAGACTGACACTGCGGTACCGTTGTATGACACAACCGCCATTCATGCCAATCAAGGTGTGCAATGGGCATTAGCGGATTAATTCCGTTTCTTCATATGAACTTATGCGGCGCGTGCTCATTGAGCGGGCGCCGTTTTTATTTGCTCCCCGAGCGACATGTCGTTTGCCATCTGCTGTGCGAATGCACAGTGAGCCGGCTTTCTTTGCTTAGCATAAGCCAGTAAATCGCAGCTTTCTTCTACGCTATAAAGTGATTTATCAAAATAAAAAATCATAGGAAACGTAGCGTATGAGCAAGCCCATTATTGCAGACAATAAACCGATCAAAGTGGCGCTTCAGGCAGGGCAGGAATATTACTTCTGTACCTGTGGCCGCTCTAACAACCAACCCTATTGTGATGGCTCCCACGCAGGCACCGATTTTACCCCTCATGCTTTTACCGCCAAAGACAGTGGTGATGCCTTTCTTTGTCGCTGTAAATACACAAAAGACACGCCTTTTTGCGATGGAACCCATCAACAGTTTTCTGCTGAACTTGTGGGTAAAGAAACGCCAGATCAGGAGTCTGAACCCGAAACAGAAGAAAAACACTCTGGTGGGAATGACATGCCCGTCGCCAAAGCCACGACTGACGAGCCAACCGTGGCCTTTATTCACCAGTTAGCGCGAGAGGGATTGGCAAACATGGGTCACCATGGGCCAATGACCTCCATGGGTGTGCCGCGTCATTTATTACCACACTGGGATGACTTGCAAATCATGGTGGCACAAATGGCGACACAACCGTTGCAGGAAGATGTGCCAGTGGCGACAGAGTTAGTGATTGGCCCGCAGGCGAAAAAACCGTTGAAATTAGCGATCCCATTGTTGGTGTCAGACATGAGTTTCGGTGCCTTGTCGGAAGAAGCGAAAGTGGCCTTAGCCAAAGGGGCAGAGCTGGCAGGCACGGGTATTTGTTCCGGAGAAGGTGGCATGCTGCCGGAAGAGCAGGCCGCCAATAGTCGCTATTTTTACGAATTAGCCAGTGCGCAATTTGGTTATGACGAGGAAAAACTCAAACAGGTACAAGCGTTTCATTTTAAGGGCGGGCAAGGCGCAAAAACCGGCACGGGTGGCCATCTGCCGGGAGCGAAAAATATCGGTAAAATTGCGCAAGTGCGGGGTATTGAAGCCGGCACACCCGCGATTTCGCCGCCAACATTTACAGACTTACACACAACAGAAGATTTTAAGCGTTTTGCCGATCACGTACGTGATGTAACGGGCGGGATCCCCATTGGCTTTAAGCTCAGCGCCAATCATATTGAAGAGGATATCCAATTTGCGTTGGATGCCAGTGCTGATTACATCATTCTGGATGGACGCGGTGGTGGCACAGGGGCAGCGCCAGAGATGTTTCGTGATCATATCAGCGTCCCGACTATTCCTGCGTTAGCTCGCGCCAGAGCATATCTTGATAAGGTGGGAGCCAGTGGCCGCGTCACCTTGATTATCACTGGTGGCATACGGGTACCGATTGATTTTGTGAAAGCACTGGCGTTAGGGGCGGATGGTGTGGCGATTGCCAATAGTGCCATGCAGTCTATCGGGTGTGTTGCGGCTCGCATGTGTAATACCAACAATTGCCCTGCGGGGATTGCGACACAAAAAGCAGATTTACGTTAGCGATTGAATGTGGAAAAAGCCTCGAAGCAACTGCATAACTTTTTTGAAGCCTCTACCGAGTTAATGAAAGTGATGGCGAGAGCGTGTGGACACAATGATTTAAGCCAGTTCAATGCGAACGATTTGGCGACATGGCATCGTGAGATGGCACTGCTTTCTGGCGTGAAATATGCCGGAATAACGGCCGTCGATAAAGAATAAGGCGAACAGCTAAATCGTCCTTTCTGAAGTTTTGCATATCGATATTTCTTAGCGCGACAAGATAAATAAACAGGAAGGTATTCGCCTTCCTATTTCTTTATTTAGTGTATGCAGTAAGCTGCTTCCATTAGGTGGTCTCAGAGGTTGAAGTTGGTACTTTTTTGTTCGTACGCGTAATCAATTCAATTTCATGACTATGCAGACTATGCAGACTATGCAGACTATGCCGCAATTGTGCATTTGTAGTCATTCTAATACTATTTTCTCGTCTTATATGATCATATCATCATATAAGTTGATTCAATAAAATGGAATGTTATCGTGGTGAGTGAGACAAGGAATTATAATTATTTTGAAACTGCTTGGCGTGGTGAATCGCCAAAATGTCTTGAATTAGTGGATGATATAGATCCTAGTAAAACATTGATTCCCAAAAAGCTGTTTCTTCTGCAATGTGCGCTTGGATTTTTATCAGTGATTTCTGCCATAGTTATTGCTGTGGATTTTTCATTTTCGCTACTCTTATTGTATTCGTCTGGCTTTCAGCAGTTAGAAATACATGAACTGAGGTATGTTTCCTTATTCTCATTGGTTGTTGTGATATTACCATGGGTTTTAATTAATCAATATGTAAAAATATACCACTCG
Organism: Photobacterium japonica; assembly: GCF_050337005.1. Lineage (NCBI taxonomy): Bacteria > Pseudomonadati > Pseudomonadota > Gammaproteobacteria > Vibrionales > Vibrionaceae > Photobacterium > Photobacterium japonica. The sequence goes on from NZ_JAKJSN010000030.1 coordinate 53,133, forward strand.
GAATACTTTACTTCTGCCGTGCCATTTACCAATGATGGGATGGTATATGACAAGCAAATGAATTACAGAGGCAGCTATTCATTAATATATGAAAATATTCTTGGTCTATCATCATTGACGGTGAGAGCTTCACAAGAGGCAATGATGAAGCAGACTAAAAATAAACTATTATATGCTTTGTCAGAAAAAGAGTTGATGTTTTATCGAATAGAACACTCAAAGTTGAATAAATATTTAAAGTGGGTTAACTATATCAATATACCAGTAACATTTTTGAGTATAGCATTCATGTTTTTTACGCCACCACTGTATGAAGACATTAGTATGAAGGGGCAAATAGTTGCAATTTGTATGAGTGTTGTCCTGTTTGTTTTATGGATGTTGGAAAAAGAACGCAGTAAGAGGTGTGTTCCTTATTTATGGTTTAATCGCCTAACGGGTAATGTCACTTATGTAGGCGAGGGAGGGGATAAGTGGAGTGGTCACTTTACGCAATTGAATGCCTATCGGACTCTCACGCTTAATAGTATTGGCGGTGGTTCTGGCAGCACTAGATGTTATGAATTATCGTTCGTTCAACGTTATCCAACGGGTAAGTCTCGTGAATACATCAGATTGCCTGAAACGTTACATTATCAAGATGAAGAAGAGTTCTGGGAGTTTATGCAAGCCTATATGAATGTGAATTGTCCTTTACCTTATATTCTACCGTTAGCTTATGTAAGAAATAACGATCCCATCACTTATGCAATGCGCAAGCAAGTTTCTAAAAATGGTCGCTATAAATTAATAGTGACGATGGATAAATTAACACATGAAGGTTATCGTTCTGTATTACTACAAATTAAGTCTCAAAAAAAATTAGTTATAGCATGGTCGTCAGCTAAGCCAGAAAAGATTCAGTTTATCGGATAGAAATGATGGTGTTCTATGTCGACATTCATTACATACAGAACGTCTTTCAATATCTCATAGAAATGATCAGTAGTAGACGATTTTGTCATATGGGCTAGACGTAATTTGTCTTGTTGATAGTTGGTCATAAAAAGTAATTTCATTTCGCCATATTGACCTTACTTGGTGTTTAATGCTGCTCCATGAATGATATTCATACACAATAAGGCTGGAAAGCTGGATTCTGAGAGCAAGCATACAATTTCTTACATAAAACAGGTCGCTTAACACAGGCGTTACATTTCTGGTGTATACTCTGATAGGTCAGTTGCTTAACGTGTTACAAAATGTAAACTGATGATTTTGTGTAGGCTATACCGCGATAGGTCAAAATATATGCAGTGTGCATTTTTGATTAAAAGTGAGAAAATAGTCGCATCTAATGAGTGAGTGAAGAAAGGACGCATTTTCTACTTTTCCTAAGGGGGTGTGTATGAAATTAGCATTAATTTTACTTTTATCGGCATCAGCAGGCGTATTTTCCGGTGAGCATTTTCATTCGTTTATGGCGGGGCTGGGTATTGCCGCTATTGCCGTGGGATCGGCTTATTGGTTGGCTTTTCGTTGTTCGACCCGTTATCCGCAACTCGCATTCTTGATGTTACTCATGGGGTTGATGGCCAAAATTGGGGTGACGATTACAGGGGTGATGTGGGGGCTGAAAGCCGATGTGATTAATTCCCCGTTTGTGTTCTCGCTCTCTTACCTGTTCTTCTCGATTGTTGTGACCTACCTGTATTCGGTGTGGCGTGAATTCACGATGAAAAGACAGTTGGCTAAACAGCAAACAGAAGCCTCTTTAGCGGCTAAGACAATCTGATTGACTGATGTCTACGTTTGTCACAGAAAAAAGAAGAAACGGGCGTTTAGCCCGTTTTTTGTTGCCGCAATTTGATACATGTCTACCGAAAACACGATTTCATCAATGCGAAAAATGATCGCAATTTGCAATTACCGAATCGATATACCAAATTGCAATAGAATGAAAGATATACAGTAGAGTAGAAGAGAAAACGCAGAAGTTATCGTAGAGACAAGTGTTTAACTAATTCCACCTATTTGTCGGTAAATTTGGGCGTGGTAATTGCATTAGTTTTAGAACAGTGAGGCTCGATTGCTGTGTTGCAATATAGGCATGTTGATGAGGGGTGGAAATTCGAATGAAAACCACAATTGTTTTGATTTTGCTGGTCTTATTTAGCCATACCGTTGCGGCTGCGGATCTCAGCAGGGCAAAAGAATTGGCGCGTTGCTATAAAATTGTTGTCCCGCCTATTGTGTTCAATCAAGATGACTACAGTGATCGAGAGTACCAAAGTTTGATTGGCCTAGAAAAACACTTTAAGCATCAAGCGAAATCACTGGCAGGTAATCAGTGGGAATTAGTGTCATTCATGGCCCTGTCTTGGGCGGAAGGGGTGGTTTCTACCCACCAATTCAATGGAGAGCAGTTACATGATTACCGTGATTGGGTGTTGAATTCTTGCCGAGATTATTACGGCAATGGGGGTTACAAGCATGTGCGCTTGAAAGACAGCCATAAACTGATGGTGGCAGATACGGATGCTTCCATGTTTAATTAACTGTTGTTGAGCCATTGGCATGCTTTAATCGCGCTCCATTAAGGCATAAGACCTTAACCGTGAGTGAACGAAATTGGATCTGCACTGGTACATTCAAGGATTTACGTTAAAATAGGAAGTCTACTTAGGTATGTCTAATTCATGTAGGTTCCTCTTTTATGAGTGGTCAACGGCTCAAGTCTCAGTTTCAACGCCTCTATCATCATTTTTCTGGTCAAGACAGCGATACAAATCTGCAAGATATTGCGGAAGTGCTTTTTTGTACGCGACGTAATGTGCGTATGGTGATCAATAAAATGGTCGATACAGGCTGGATTGCGTGGGAGCCAGCCGTCGGGCGGGGTAAACAGTCCCGTTTGATATTTCACAGCACGGACAGTGAGTTACAACTCAATCATGCGCGTAATTTAGTCGCAGAAGGCAAGTTAGAGCCAGCCTTGGAGGCATTAGGCAATAATGCCGATAAGCTCGCGCAAATCATTCAAGAACAGCTTGGTCACACGACTGCGCACGGTAAACAAATTGTCCGCCTGCCGTACTACCGCGCTTTCAGTAATTTGAACCCTCTCCAGCCTTTGCGGCGGTCGGAACAACACCTTGTTCGACAGATATTTAATGGTCTTACGCGCATTAATGATGAAAAAGAGGAAGTAGAAGGGGACTTAGCCCACCATTGGGAAGAGATCACCCCACGGCATTGGCGTTTCTATTTGCGCCCTTCCGTACGTTTTCATGATGGCCGATTGCTTGAAAGCCGCGATATCATTGCGACGTTTGATAAAGTGAAAACGCATCGTTTGTTCAGTCACATTGACGGTGTGACTGCGCCATTTGCGAATACCATTGATATCCACCTTTCAATGGATGATCACCGTTTTCCTGACTTATTGACCAATTTGGTGGCGGTGATACAGCCCGCCGATGTGGATAGCACAGATCGTACCGTGCTGTTTCCAATCGGAACCGGCCCGTATAAGGTGATTCAAAATGACAATAAACGCTTTAAGCTTGAGGCGTTTGAACAGTATTTTGGTTTTCGTGCATTGATTGACGTCGTGGATATTTGGATGCTGTCTGAAGTGGCCTCGTGCTACTTGCAGCCAGCATCCGATGCGACTCAGTTGGGGGGCGTGAGCGCATCGACGCGATTGAAGCTCGATGAAGGCTGTAACTACCTTTTGTTTAATCGCGTATCGGGACTGCCGGTTGATCCGCTGTGGTTGACGTATTTGCAGGGGCGATTAACCGCGCTGAATATCTTGCAGCGGTTAAATAAAGAGCAAATTGGTGATTTTCGTTTAACCAATGCCTACGGTATTTTACCCGGTTGGGCGCATGTGCCATTGGTGAGTCGCGCGGTGGTTGCGCCGCCGGCAAAACGCACCTTGACGATTGCCTTTGCGTGTCAGCATCCGGTTTATCCCCATGTAGCAAAAGCGATAGAAGATATTTTAGCGGATGATGGCATTAAGCTAAAAATCCTTGAATTGTCGACCACGGAAATCGCATTGGGTAAACACGCAGGTAAAATTGACCTCTGGTTGGGGGGAATGAGCCTGATGAATTATCGCGATGATGCGTTGTTGGCATGGTTTTTCAATTTTGACCATATCGTTCGTGCCATGCCAGAGGAAGAGTTTGCCGCTTTGGAAGCCGAAGTGGCACATTGGCGACGGAATAAAAACGTGCCATCACCGTGCCAGCAATTGGGCGCCAAACTGGTAGAGTTTGGTCAAATCTTACCCTTGTTTCATAACTGGCTGGGGGTGGATGATTCTGGTGTGGTGCAGGGAATGCAATCTAACTCGATGGGGTGGTTTGACTTCAAATCGGTGTGGATGAAACCAGAGCACGATGCTTTGTAATACGCGATAAGCCCTGCGATGCGTTGTCAGGGCTTTTTTGTATCGACGGATTGTTATTGTGTAGTGGCTATCTGTATGGCAAATGACTACTGTGCGCTACCGCTGTTTTTATCGTTATCACGTGGATCCCAGTCTTGTGCGGTGAACCATTGATTAATCGGTCGCCATACGACATCAACCATCGACTGATACCAGGGGGCTTTTTCTGATCCTTCTTTGGCAAGCAACGCTTGCTCTGCAATGATGTCGTCATTGAGATACCATTCCACTTTTCCGACTTGCTGGCCTTTTTCAACCGGTGCTTCAAGGTTATGATCATAGATAATCTGGTGTTCGATGTGTTTGCGCTGCCTGCGTGGCACCGTAATGACGCCACCATCGGCTACTTCAAGATTGATTGATGACGGTGAACCATACCAGACTTTTAGCGGGGCGAGTTCTTTGCCGCTAAATTGCGGTTGAATATCTTGATAGAAGCGAAAGCCCCATGTTAAGAGTTTTTTGCTTTCTGTGCGACGGGCTTGGCTGTTCTCTGTACCCAGTACGACGGCAATCAAACGTTGGCCGTGTTGTTCTGCGGAAGACACGAGGCTATAACCCGCTTGTTTGGTGTAACCTGTTTTAACGCCATCCACATTGATAGTAGTATCCCATAGCAACGCATTTCTGTTGCCTTGTTTTATTTTACCGAACGTGAAGGATTTCTCTTTAAACATGGGATAAAGGGTGGGGAGTTCTTGAATCAGTGAGCGGGTCAGCAAGGCCATGTCATAAGCCGTGATAACCTGTTCGTCGGCATCGAGTCCATGAGGGTTAGAGAAATAGCTGTTGGTCATGCCAATTTTTTCAGCGTGTTTATTCATCATTTCAACAAAGGCCGGCTGGTGACCTGCAACATGCTCAGCCAGTGCGACGGTGGCATCATTACCTGATGAGATGATCACACCGCGATTGAGATCATCCACGGAAACTTCATCCCCGACGTTCAGGAACATTTTCGAGGAACCCGGAAATTTTTTCCCCCACGCATTTTCGCTAATCAGCACCTGATCGTCAGCGGCAATATGACCCGCTTGCAGCTCTTTGCCTACCACAAAACTGGTCATGATTTTCACTAAGCTGGCCGGTGCATGTGGGGTATCTATGTTTTCCCCCGCAATTACCTGACCAGACTCATAGCTCATCAATACCCACGCTTTTGCCGCTATTTCAGGGGGGGTAGGAATGGTACTCGCTTGTGCTGGCAGTACGGTGACGAAGGTCAGTGCCAATACAGATAAGAGGGGTACGACGGTATGGCGTGGTGTGAGTGTCTGTGGCATAGCGAATTCATCCCTGCACATGTCATATCAATACTTTACTTAGCTTAGTAAAATTTTGACGGAAGTGGATGAATTTGCGGTCAGCTTTGCCTGAATGACAAAGCTGACACGGTAACCGTCATCAACGTACGTGTTTACCGGGAGGTGGACGTCGGTGAGTACGCCAGATTCATATGCTGTTGGCCTTGCATGTAGATCACATGCAATTCAACTAAAGCGCTGCCTTCTTGTTGCCAACGGTCTGATGACTGTTGTTGGCAAAATTCCATCATACTGACAATCATGCGATCGAGCTTTTTTAAGCACCAGCGCGTCATGGCGGGATCTTGTTGGGGATCACTCGCTAGCGCTTGTAATTTGCTGTACGCAAATTGCTGGTAGCTGTATGCCTGCTCACTGTCGCCTTGTAGCTGGAAGCGACGGTGTAATTGTTGGCAAGCCGCAAACCAGTAGGCCAGTGCTTCACTGTGTTGCTCTGTGTGGATGGGGCCAAAAACGGCCTCAGGCGTATGATTGACGGCGTGAACCAAATAGGGGATCCCATTTTCAGTTTCACGCTGCAAGTGTGCTTTGAGTTGATCTAGCCAGCATATGATTTCTGTCATGCCACCTTGTCCTTTTTCCAGTTCGCGACAAAATGATTGGCGCCAAGCTGTTGGAAACCGTCAGACGGTTCAATGCTTAATGCGCGGATTTTATCGGCACTTACTGAATAGTTTGGTTCAGTTTCGACAAGATTGGCAAACGGTAAATCCGGATCCGGCACGGCAGAGATCAGAAGTCGCGTGTAAGGGTGGGTCGGATTGCGCAAAATAGAATGGGTATCGCCCCACTCAACAATTTTCCCCCGATACATGACGGCGGTTTCTTCCGCAATGTAATGCGCGGTCGCCAAATCGTGCGTAATGTACAGAAAACCAATACCCATTTTCTGCTTCATTTCTTTCATCAAGTTCAAGACTCCGAGGCGAATCGAGACATCCAACATTGACGTCGGCTCATCGGCTAGAATCACTTCAGCACCGACGGCTATAGCACGGGCTAAGTTGACCCGTTGGCGTTGGCCGCCACTGAGTTGGTGTGGGTATTTATCCAGATCATCGACCGGTAATTCAACCAATGCCATTAATTCTTCCAGCTTGGGTTGCACCGCTTTTTGATCGGAGACACGGCCATGGATCAATAACGGACGCGTTAGGTGGTGCCGGATGGTATGGGTGGGGTTGAGTGAGCCGAATGGGTCTTGAAAGACCATTTGTACTTTACTGCGGTAATTTAACGTGTCTTTACGGCCTTTAATGTCATTGATATTCTTGCCATTAAATAGAATTTCGCCCGATGTAACTTCATGGACTTTGGTGATTAATCGGGCACAGGTGCTTTTACCACAGCCTGATTCACCGACCAGGGCTAACGTGCGGCCGGGGTAGAGTTTGAAGTTAATGTGGTCGAGCGCGCGGAATGTTTCACTGCTGCTAAAGCCACCGCCAGCCTTAAAGTCTTTGACGACATTATTGACTTCAATGATCGGGGTAAGTGGCGGGTTCACATTCCTGTCTGTGTGCTTGTTCATGCCGTGATGTCCTCGCTGATCGTAATGTGACTGGCGTCTTCGTGAATGTTCGGGAATGAAGCCCAAAGCTGCTGAGTGTATGGGTGCTGTGGGTTATTGCGGATCGCTTTTGCCGTATTCACTTCAACAATTTCACCGTGACGCATCACAGCAATACGGTTGCACAGTTGGCTCATCAGCGCCAAGTCGTGGGTGATAAACAAAATTGAGAAGCCAAATTCCTTTTGTAGCTGGAAAATTTGCTGCAAGATTTCACGTTGCACCACGACATCTAAAGCAGTGGTAGGCTCATCCATAACGATCAGTTTTGGGCTGAGGCTCAGGGCGATCGCGATAACTAACCGCTGACGCATTCCCCCACTAAATTGGTGCGGGTAGTCATTGAGGCGATCCCGAGGAATATTGACCAAATCCAATAATTTTTCGGCCCGTTCTTTCGCTTGCTGACGGCTGTAGCCCAAGTGGTGACGCATAACATCAGAAAATTGCTCAAGCAGTGGCAGTACCGGATTGAGAGAGTTCATCGCACTTTGGAAAACCATGGCAATATCACGCCAGCGGATCACGCCCATTTCTCGTTCGGTCAGTGACAGTAAATCTTTGCCTTGAAATTGCACCTGGCCGTGCGTGATTAACGCGGGCGGCTTATGTAGACGGTTAATGGCAAAGGCAATGGTACTTTTTCCGCAACCGGATTCTCCGGCGAGGCCGAAAATCTCCCCTTTACCAATATCAAAACTCACGCGTTTAACGGCTTTGAAGTCACCTTTTTCAGTGATGTAGGTCACCTCAAGCGATCGCACCTTCAGCAGGGGATCGGGATGGTAAGCCTGTTCCATAATGTACTCCATGCTAATTATTAATCTGAATTAAAATAATTCGCATTTGCATTTAATGTAAGTTCCAATCCACGAGTTAGTGATCATTACTGCAAAAGAACACAATACGTTGCACGTTTTCATTGCCGTGCGTAAAAAAACGTGTGTATGCAGGCATGTTAAATGGATGTTACTTCACGGCATTGTTAAAAAGGAATGTATACACTGTATGAGTGAGAAATAGGAATACGCATACCTCAAGGAGGAGAGAGTAAGGATGAAAATCTGTCACCTGATCATTAGCGTTGTGCTGAGCATGATTGCTACCCCCACATTGGCTGCCACCGCCGGTCTAGATCTTACTCAATCTGCCATTGGTTATGCGTCATTAGTGATCTTTGCCTTGGCCTATTGCTTGGTGATGGGGGAGGAATACCTTCAACTGCGAAAATCGAAACCGGTGCTGCTGGCGGCAGGGCTGATTTGGTTGATGATTGGGTATGTGTATCAGCAGCATGGCGCGACCGAGGTTGCACAACGTGCCATTGAACATAATTTGTTGGAATACGCCGAGTTATTGCTCTTCCTATTGGTGGCGATGACCTACATCAGTGCGATGGAAGAGCGACGGTTGTTTGATGCCTTACAAGCCTGGATGGTCAGTAAAGGCTTCAATTATCGCAGCTTGTTTTGGATTACGGGGATCCTCTCTTTTATTATCTCGCCGATTGCAGACAACTTAACCACGGCGTTGTTGATGTGCGCGGTGGTGTTGAAAGTGGGAGGCAGCAATATCCGCTTTATCAACATAGCCTGTATTAACATTGTGATTGCCGCGAATGCGGGTGGCGCGTTCAGTCCGTTTGGCGATATTACGACCTTGATGGTCTGGCAAGCGGGGTTAGTTAGCTTTGTTGAATTCATTGATTTATTCATCCCTTCGTTAGTGAACTACCTTGTTCCTGCTGTGATCATGGCGCTTTTTGTACCGAAAACACAGCCCAACACCGCGTATGAGTATGTGGAACTCAAGCGTGGGGCACGGCGAATCGTTGGCTTGTTTATTTTGACCATCATGACAGCCGTCGCCTTCCATGCTGTGGTCCATTTTCCACCTGTGATTGGTATGATGATGGGATTGGCCTATCTGCAATTTTTTGGTTTTTATCTGCGCAAAACCTTGCCCCGGTCATTGGAAAAAAAGAAAGCCGCTGCGGTAGCCAGTAACGATGACGTGGCGTTAAAACGGTTGGGTTCTGTCGTGCCCTTTGATGTGTTTAAGCGGGTCTCTCATGCCGAGTGGGACACGTTACTGTTTTTCTACGGTGTGGTGATGTGCGTGGGCGGACTCAGTTTACTGGGGTATTTGGGCATGGTATCGGAGGTCATGTACAGCCAGTGGGATCCGGTGTGGGCCAACATCGTGGTCGGTTTACTGTCGGCCGTGGTGGATAACATTCCCGTGATGTTCGCGGTGTTGACGATGCAGCCTGATCTCAGTTTGGGCAATTGGCTGCTAGTGACGCTAACGGCAGGTGTCGGTGGCAGTTTGTTGTCGATCGGTTCAGCGGCGGGGGTGGCATTAATGGGGGCGGCACATGGGAAATACACTTTCTTTGGTCATCTGAAGTGGATGCCAGTGATTGCACTGGGTTATGTTGCAAGTATCGTTTGTCACCTTTGGCTTAATCAACATTTGTTTTAACGGTGGGTTGATTGCTCATTATTGTTTGAATAGTAAACAGTGGATACGGCCTGGATAAGGCGGAAGTGTGTAGGCTGTCACTAATGTTGACGAAAGTGGCCCCAGGGTGCAGGCTGACATTTGTTTTAAATTATTGATGTGATTTACTAAAACAAAGAAGCACACAGGATACGTTGAATCCTTGCTGTTGGGATGTCGAAAAGGATGACGCATGAATAACGCTGGATATGTGGGGCTTGCGATAGCCTTACTGAGCCCACTGTCGATGGCCGTGGCGATGGATATGGAGACGGTACTGCGTACGCCAACCGTTAAGTTGGGCGTGGTAAAAGCCAGTGGTAATGTCGAGGTCAGTCAGGAGGGGGTATTTGATGATGCGCCATTTAATTCATCGACCGCAATCAGTCCCTTTCTGATGCTCATTCAACCGCCTGCGTATTTCACAGAAACGACCCGCTGGGGCTATCACACAGAATTAAGCGGCAGCTATTTTAAGCTGGATTATGATGGCGATGATCACAAGGGGTTTCGTGATGGTGAATTGGACGGTTATTCCGTGTCTTTTACGCCGGTATTGTTTTATCAATGGGGTGACAAAGATCTTTGTAGCGGGTGTAAAAGTTGGCGACTTGAAGCTGGGGTGGGGGCGCACTATGTCGATATCGACGGCAAACTTATCGCTGATACGCCAACGGGACAGCAAACGGCATTTTCCGCTGCTGGGTGGGGGGTGAACGCGCACCTTGGTGCAGTGGTGAACTATAAACGTTGGGAACTCGGGCTGCGTTTGGTGGTACCGACGACATTAGACGATGACGATATCGAGGTTGAACACGGGTTATCGTCTGTGAGCCTAGGGTACCGTTTTTAGGCTAAGTGATCGTAATAGAAAGCAGCATTAGAAAAAGCGCCATTAGTAAAAGTACTATTAGAAAAAGCACCCCGGGGTGCTTTTCTTGTATGTGTCATGCTAAGAAATATAGCGACTTAGCTTTGCTCTGCAACAGCGGCTTTCAGTGCTGTAATAAAGGTGTCGATGTCTTCGCGGGAGATATCCATATGGGTGACAAACCGCATCGGGTGACCGGCGGTGATCAATATCCCTTGTGCTTTTAATGTGCTTACAAGCTGGGCTTGATCAACGGTGTCTGCCACTTTGGCGAACAGAATGTTCGTCTGTACATGCTGAACATTCGCCGTGAAGCCCGATACGGTATTTAGCTGCTCAGCCAAATATTTTGCATTCGCGTGGTCAATGGCTAAACGCTCAACGTGATCCGTCAGCGCAATTTTGCCTGCGGCCGCTAAAATGCCGGATTGGCGCATACCGCCACCCAGCACTTTACGCCAGCGGCGTGTGCGTTGAATGAAAGCGTGATTGCCCAACACCAAGGAGCCGATTGGCGCGCCTAAGCCTTTGGATAAGCAAATGGTCATGGAATCAAAGTACTGGCTAATTTCGGTGATGTCGACATTGAGTGCCACAGCCGCGTTGTATACGCGGGCGCCGTCTAAATGCAGTTTTAATCCATGTGTATCTACAAACTCACGGGCTTGCGCCAAATAATCCAGCGGTAGCACTTTGCCGTTAATGGTGTTTTCTAGGCTGAGCAGGCGGGTGCGAGCAAAGTGCGGATCAAGGGGTTTGATGGCGGCGGCTAGCTTGGTAAAGGGTAGGGTGCCATCATTCTCATTTTCAATCGGCTGGGGTTGAATCGAACCTAATACGGCCGCACCACCCCCTTCAAATTTGTAGTTGTGGGCTTGCTGTCCGCAAAGGTATTCATCACCACGTTCACAATGCGCCATTAACGAGAGCAGGTTGGCTTGTGTACCAGAGCTGCAAAACAGCGCACTTTCAAAACCGTGGCGTTCGGCGGCCCAGCATTCCAATGCATTTACCGTCGGATCGTCGCCATAAACGTCATCGCCAACGTCTGCTGTTGCCATCGCTTGTCGCATCGCTTCTGTCGGGCGGGTTACGGTATCTGAGCGAAAATCAATCATCATTACTTCCTTGGGCTCGTCATAGTGAAAAGCCAATATAGCACCTAGTTTGTTTTTGAGAAATCGCCACCAGCAATGACAGTTTTCGACAACGAATGTGGGAATTTATGATGCAAGGCAAAAAAACAACGGAATCTGTTTGTTGTAGGGGGGAATTGTTAACGAATGGGATGTGACTTGGCTAAACTTAAATAGAGCAAAAGTGGCACTGTAATCCAGTGTTTATGCGAGTGATGTCCAACGATGACGCAACGTTGTTAGGTGGTGGTAGCGGGTGTTATGTGCATGGGCAAAACAGGGTGAAGACAGATCGGAGGCTGGCGTATGTTGACCGAGAACAGACAGTTTATTATACCGGGAAAAGCGGGACTTCATGTTGATGTGACAGTGAACCCCATCGGTGAACTGAAAGTCAATGTCTTAGAAAAAAACAACCGCTTTACGGCACCGTTCGAGCAACTTGTGTTTGAAACGCGAGGCAAGAAAACAGAACTGCTGTGCAAGCAAGACCCTAAATCGGAGACGGTTAAGTGGCATGTGAGCCTGACAAGTGATGATGCGAGAGAACTCGCCAAACTGATTGAAGTTGCGGAAGACGAATACGAAGCACTCATGCGAGATTTATGAATGTTTGCTAGCGGGTATCTGAATGTAAAGCCCTGTTCAACAGGGCTTTTTTATGTCACTAGAAAAGCAACGAACATGTAGAGCGAATTAAATGCGCTTTGTCCCCATTTGGAAAACGCCACACACTTCATTTTGGTCATTAAGGAGTGTGATATTGGCTTTATAACCGCTTTCTAATTTACCGTAGTGATCATCAATACCCATCGCTTTAGCAGGGTACAGGCTTGCCATGCGTAATGCTTCTTCGCGGCTGACACCCACGTGTTGAACAAGATTACGCACCCCTTCAATCATGGTAATGGCCGCACCAGCAATGGTGCCATCAGCGTAATGACATTTACCGTCGGTCACATAGGCTTGAATTCCTGCCATGTCATATTCGGTCATGTCTGTGCCAGCAGGGGTAACCGCATCTGTCACCATAAACAGTTTTTCACCCAACATTTCATGGGCAATGCGCACGGAAGCGAACGAAGAGTGAATACCGTCGACGATGATCCCTGCATGGGGTTTTTTATCAAAAATATAACCGACGCCACCCGGTTCACGTGAACCTAGTGGGGTCATCGCGTTATAAAGGTGGGTGGCCATACTGATATTTTGTTTCGCCGCTAATTCATCGTAATTGGCGTTGGTGTGACCCATCGACACCGTAATACCCGCATCATTGAGGATGTTGATCACGGCTTGCGATGTATTTTCGGGAGCGAGTGTAACAACCGAAATCAAAGACTGATTATCCGCAAGGTAATGGGCGGTTAACTCATCCAATACACGAATGTGATTTTCAGCATGTGCGCCTTTTTTCGCTGTGCTGATAAACGGCCCTTCAAGGTGCAGGCCTAAAATGCCTTCGGCTTCTTTGTTATCTATGTCAGCCACCACATCAATCGCCTGGCACATCTTGTCGTGTTCGCTGGTAATGAACGTCGGCAGGTATTGGGTGGTCCCGCTTTTCAGGTTGGTTTTATTCATGATATCGAGCGTATTTTTTTCGATATCGATATTAAACAACACGCCACCACAGCCGTTTAGCTGTAAATCAATGAAACCAGCTGTCGCGGTAAGGCCTTGTGCCGAAAAGGTTTCTTCTGGCAGTTGGGCATTTTTCATCGGCACAATGGCTTTGATGGTGTCACCCTCAACCACAATCGCGTGATTGTGCAGTGTGGTGGTGCCGGTGAAAACGTTAACGTGGGTGATGGCGTACATAGGCAATCCTTTTAGCAAGCAAATTCTTACAAAGCGGTGTGGCCATGGCTTCATCGTAAACGCTAACAGACCAAGCACTAACTGATCAAAGAAGACCAAACCGCTCAACTTAATTTTTAATTAAAATTAAGTTAGACCACTTGTCCTAATATGTCAATAGTATGAACGGGACTTTGAGGTGGTTGAATCGGGGCATAAAGCATTGACATTGCAGTCAGTTTTTACAGACAGGCAGACTATCGCCTATTTCAGAAGCGTGCAGCATGATTTATCATACCGTGTCTTATTGAGGAATGAATATGTCGCCGAAAACCATATTTGCGAGCGTAGCGTTGGTGATTGCGCTGGGTTCGCTGGAAAAAAGTATTGTTACTACACCCTTGCCCATTATTGGAGAAGAATTAGGCGCGGGCCAAGCGTTAACATGGATTGTCACGGCGTACTTGCTTGCGGCGACGGCAGTGCTGCCTTTGTACGGCAAACTGAGTGATATGTTTGGTCGCGTTAAAATGCTTAACGTCAGTATTGCCTTGTTTTTGTTAGGCTCGGTGGCGTGTGGACTCGCGCAAGATTTACCGACCTTGATTGGTGCGCGTGTGTTGCAGGGCATTGGTGGAGGTGGATTGATTGCATTGGCCTTTACTGTGATTGCAGATTGTATCCCTGCGCGTGAGGTGGGGAAGTATCAAGGGTATATCTCGGCGGTGTATGCCGTCTCCAGTATTGCCGGCCCATTGTTGGGCGGCTATTTTGCTGAACACTTGAATTGGCGCTGGGTTTTTTGGATCAACCTGCCGCTCGGGGCGATTGCATTGTGGTTGATCAATACCAAACTTAAACACCTCAATAAAGGGCGGAAAAGCCGATTTGATTGGCTTGGCGCGGGTTTATTGATGGCCGTGACGACCCTTTTACTGTTGCTGCTTTCACCCGAATCGGTGATTGATAATCAGATTTTGGCGATCAGCTTGTTGGTGTCAGTGCTGCTTTTGGTGCTGGTGGAACGCCGTGCCGCGGATCCGATCATTCCTATGCGGGTGCTGACGTTACCGGGTTACACGATCAGTGTGCTATTGATCATGTGTTCGCAGTTGTTGATGTTTGCTGTACTGGTGTATTTGCCGCTACAGATGCAGTGGGAGCAAGGTTTGTCGGCGTCTGCCAGTGGTTTATACATGATGGTGTTCATGATGAGCATCACTGGCGGTGCGTATTGTGGCGGTAAGCGCATAGCCAAAACCGGCTATTACAAATCGCTGGTGGTGGGTGGCTTTGCATTAGCTGCCGTGGCGATGGGGCAACTGTATATGGGCATCATGCCTGTTGTCGCGCTTGCATTGGCCGGGTTAGGGCTTGGCTTTACATTGCCATCGCTCAACGTGGTGGTGCAAAACGTGTTACCCGCCAGTGATCGCGGCATTGGTTTGTCCCTCTTTGGCTATGGGCGTGAATTGGGTGGCGCAATTGGTGTAGCCTTCTGTGCGGCATTGTTCCACCTTAAAGTTCCGGTCTTGGTTGGTGAGGGCAGTGCCCATGCCTTGAAAGATTTCGCCCCTGAACAATTGGCGGCGGGGTTTACGTTAACCTACGGCGGCATGGCGATGATTGCGATTCTGGCGTTTGTGATCACGGTGTGGCGATTGAAAGCACAGTCGTTGTCGAATGATGTTGCACCGACTCAGCGACCGCATGATGTGAAGTGATGTTGCATCCGGAATAGATGTGTAGGAGAGACTTTTCGTCTCTCCTAATTTCAGTGTATTTAAATACTTAATCCTGCATCAAATGAAAATATAATAATAAATATTCCTAAGAATAGTTTTATAGAAAGGTATGACCACATTAATATTGATACAAACCTTGATTTCACTTTAGTGTTTGTAACTTTAATAGCAAAGTAGGTGGCAGTTATATCAATACCTATTAGGGATATACGAAAGTGTTCGTGTGTAGTGTATTTGTCAAAAGCAAATACTAGTGGGAATAAAAGAAAATATATCATCAACACAAGCACATTCATATGGTTACCGTTGTTTATTGGGTAAGTTTTAGTTCTTTGTTTTTTAGTTTGTTTTAAATCTAATTATATGAAAATTGAGTACTTAATTCTATTCTGAAATCAGGTTGTCAATCTACCGCGATGTGACGAGTTGATGCTTCTTGGTCGTTGTTGCAGATAGAGATAGAACAAAGGGATGAGGTAGGGCACAATACGCAGCTTTGATAATAATGAGAGTCAGCAACACGTTGCTGCATAGAGGTGTGAGTTATGGCTTGGTACGAATGGCCATTGATTCTTTCAAGTGTTTTTTACCAATTAGCGATTGGTGCTTTTATTGTTTTGGGTGGATGTATTCTGACGGGTAAGCTCTGCTTTGGTCAGATGGATCGTTTGCACCGTACGATGCCTGCGTTGTGGCTGCTACTGTTCAGTGGTTTGTTCTTACGTGAAATTACCCTGATTTTTTCTCAGCTTTCTGTCTCACCCATGTTAGGGCAAGAGGCCTTGATGGTGGTTGGTTTCTTTGCGTTAGCACTGCTGTATTGGTTTGCAGAAAAAGGCTTGGTGGGCAGTGATCGCCTACGTAAAGCGTATTTGGTGTTAGTGATTGCTGCCGGAACCGCTTATCTGCTGCATGGATTATTTGTTCGTAGTGAACAGTGGTTAGTGGCGTCGCATTTCTTGGCGACGACGCTCTGTGGTGGCACCTTGCTGGCGCATGCTTCCCTTGTAAAAGCCGAACATAAAGTGGATGAATTTAACCGTGCTCTGCCTTACGTTGGGGCCGTAATCATGGTGATCTGTTTCTTGACAGGCTTGCCACAATTAACGGATTTGGCATCATTGGCGGAAACACGAGGGGAGGCAGCCCCGTTTATTGCCCAGGTGACGAGCTTAGGCTTATTGATTGCAGCCGTTGGCGTGTGGTTTATGCCGTTGCTGACCAAGAGTAAACCCGCATTGAATGTCATGACATTTGCGTTGGTGTTGATGATTGTTTCTTCTTACTGTGCCGGCGTCGGTTACTAACAGTCGTTTACTAACCGCCGTTTATTAACAGTCGGGGCCATCGCTGGTGCTTTATTGAATGACAACACAGCCGTGACGAGGCAATGCGTCACGGCTGTTTTTTATTTAATGACTGACAGTAACTGTTTAAAGCGATCACCTTCCGCGACACCTTGTAATTCAAACAATACCATTTCAGTTGTTGTTAATGCCGCCCCCCATTGCTGCATTTTTTCCAGTGCGATCATTTTATTGTGCGGCTTGCGGGAAGAAACCGCATCAGCGATCACTTCAACGTTATAGYCCTTGTCCAGCAAATGGCGCACGGTTTGATACACACAAATGTGGGCTTCAATCCCCATGACTAACACATTACGGCATCCTGTGTTTTCCAGCGCGGCCACAAAGGTGTCGTTGCCGTAGCAACTAAAGCTGTTTTTGGCGATAGGGCGCAGGTGTTCAAGCTGGCTTGCGATCTCTGGGATCGTCGGGCCTAATTTATCCGGTAGCTGCTCAACCCAAATGATGGGCAACTCAAGCACTTTCGCGCCGCTGACCATGGTGGCGAGGTGATGGAACAGGGCTTCTTTCTCATCCATCATGTGGGCTAACTTGCCTTGCACATCGACGATGACTAACGCGGTGTCGGAGTGGGAGAGCATAAGCGACATTCCTTCTGTCTGTGTGGCGCGTCATTGTGACGCCATGCTTTCTATTGAATATAGCCAATAGGGCAATACTGGTGCTATATAATCTATGTCGACGGATGTGTTATGTGGTGAAAACGTCGACAGTATACCGCTAGAGTAACGATAATCAGCGGTACTAACGGGGCTGATCGTAGAGTAAATTAGCATTTTCTTGCTGTTTTGAGAGCTCAGCAGGGCTGATTTAATCTTTTGTAACGTACAGAGGGTTTACAGCAGCAAGAATTCGCGGAACAATGCAGTTGTATACAGTTTGGAGACGTTTGTAAAATATTATGACAGAAAAAAAAACTAGCCCACTGAACGACATCATTTTCAATGTCATCGTGCCTTCCGTTATTTTGATGAAATTCAGCAGTGATGAGTACCTTGGCGCTGTTGGCGGTTTGGTTGCAGCCTTGGCTTTTCCCGTTGTTTTCGGCGGGTATGAACTCTTCAAGCACAAGAAATTCAACTACATCTCGTTGTTAGGTATTGTTAGTGTCTTATTGACGGGCGGTATTGGATTACTTGAATTGGACAACRAGTGGTTGGCTGTGAAAGAAGCCTTGATCCCCGGGTTAATCGGTACCGGTGTCTTCCTTTCTACGTTTACTAAGTACCCTGTTGTCAGCAAAATGTTGATTAATGATACCGTGCTGAACATGTCGTTGATCCATGAAAAGCTGCATGAGTTGGGTAACCGAAAAGCCTTTGATCGCAGCTTGGTGACCGCTAATTATTTGTTTGCCTCAACCTTCGTATTTTCATCGGTGATGAACTACGTGCTGGCGAAAGTGATTGTGACCAGTCCATCAGGTACACAAGCATTCAATGAAGAATTGGGGCGCATGACATTGGTGAGCTACCCGATGATTGCGATTCCATCGATGATCATGATGATGGGTATTTTCTTCTACATGTGGCGTAAAATTCGCCAGATGACCCTGTTGGAATCTGCACAGATCTTGAAAGCTGAGTAAGGTCATTCATCACCGATTAAGAACCGCCTAAATGGGCGGTTTTTTTATGGGCGTTGTTTTTCATTTATGATGCTAGGGATAGCGGGCGGGGCGGTAACGAGTTGAATCATCGTATTTCAGGGCATTTATTTGAGCTCATCGGGCTATCGTGTAAAATGCGCGGTATATGATTCCGAAAGAGACAAAGAGTTATGGCCAGTAAAGCGCATGCGTTGCATATCCTTGTGAAGCACAAGGAACAAGCTGATGACATCATTACCCAATTGAAACAAGGTGCGAAGTTCCAAACACTGGCTACCAAGTTTTCATCATGCCCATCGGGTAAGAAAGGTGGGGATTTAGGTGAGTTTCGTAAAGGCGCAATGGTACCGCAATTCGACAAGGCGGTGTTCTCTGGTAAAGCGATCAGCACCAGCGAAGCCCTAAAACTAAAGAACCCGAATTTGCGTGGTTTGATCCCAGAGGCGGTGAAAACCAAATTTGGCTATCACGTGATCAAGGTGCTTTACACCGTTTGATGATGGTTTGTCTATCAAATAAAAAAGGCGCAGAGTGCGCCTTTTTATTGACTTGTTTTAAAGTACGGCGGCGTGTTAGGAAAATGTTTCCATTAGCATCAGGAGAATGCCGTTTTCTTCATCAATTGCCACAACACCCATTGTTAATGGCGATTTATGTAGCGTACATGCATCGTAAATATAGTAATCTTTATCTCCGTTAAATAATGGACTGTTTGTTAGCTTTGATATTTCCATACGTGGAAATATCTTTTTCATTTGAAGGGTATAGCGATGATTACACATTTTCTTTATAAAAGATAAGTCCGAATCAGACTTTACCGCAGCATGTAGCCACCACTGATTTGCATCAAGGTCGATATCAAGAAAACGGCTTTGTTTCTTTTCTGCAATGTATCTTTCACCTGTTGTCCAAGTGGCATCAAGTACATTCACGCCTGATAAATTAACAAGAGACTTTAATTTTTGAATATCATGTTTA
Source organism: Photobacterium japonica (assembly GCF_050337005.1). Taxonomy (NCBI): domain Bacteria; kingdom Pseudomonadati; phylum Pseudomonadota; class Gammaproteobacteria; order Vibrionales; family Vibrionaceae; genus Photobacterium; species Photobacterium japonica. The sequence continues at coordinate 72,477 of NZ_JAKJSN010000030.1, forward strand.
TAGATAAGTTCTTTTTTTGCTTTATATTCATTGTTAGTGGCATCTTGCCCTGAATTATCGCAACCAGACAAGAAAGTGGCCAATATTAATAACGTGATATATTTCAAATGCTTGCCTCTATCCTGAGTGTGCCAATAGGCTGTTTATGACGTTGATACCAAGCTCTCTCAAGGGCAATGGCATTAATTTTTTTATCTGAATATCCATGCCATGATATAGATCTCGTTAGTGTAGATTTGTGAATATAAGGGTGGCCCATGCCTATTACTGTAAACCTTCCATTCTCAGAATCTGAAATTCCAGTTTTTATATCATTTTGATCAGGATTAAAGTTGTATTTATCTTCAGCATGTAAAGTCATAATTACGTAAAAACTGGGATTGTTGTCTTTATCAACTATGATATTCACTGTCGCAGACATCCAAATAAAATGAGCACCAATTGCTTTTTGCCAATTTTCAGTTTCTGGATAAGGGAATAAATGCCTATCTAAAAATGATTCTGATTTACTACCACATGCAATAATTGGGCTGGTGGCTGAAAATGATGTAGATGATTTATCTCTTAACCATATACCTTCAATC